>JABDJQ010000818.1 GCA_013002425.1 Gemmatimonadota bacterium | reverse complement strand
ACCACGCGGTTCGTAGTGACATCCGGTGACGGCAGTTCCACGAAGAGCTGCGTCGTTTCGTCGGACGAAATCTGGATCTGCGTGATCAGCACGGTCGTATACCCGTTCCGCTGGACCTGGCAATCATGGATGCCGGCGGGCACGCCGATGATGTTGAACGTGCCCGTCTGATCCGTAATCGCGGGAGGACTCCCCTTGATGAACGCGGTCGCTCCGATCAGGGGGTTGCCCGCAAAGTCGGTCACGATGCCGGAAAGCTTTCCCGTCGTGCCGGCCTCGGGCGTGCCGGTCACAAAAAACAGCACGAGACAGACGGCCCCGGCGGTAAACCGCCGGAACCGATTCGTGCCGCATGTTCGAGAGAGCTTCATGCGTTTCGTTACCTCAGGATCGTCATCTTGCCGGTCGACGACTCGAGCACATCGCCCGCCTTGCCCGACGGAACGCTCAGACGATAGAAGTAGGTGCCCGCGCTCAGGTCCGCGCCGCGATAGACGAACGTGCGGATTCCGGGCGCCTGACGACCGAGATTCTGTTTGTCGACGCGTCTCCCCGCGACGTCGAAGACCTCGAGGGTGACTTCGCTGCGAATACGCAGCGAGTAGCGAAGCGTGGTGCTGTGCTTGTACGGGTTCGGGTAGTTGTCGATCCGGGACGGCGACGTGGGCAGAACCGGCGAATCGACGCCGACGTCGAACAGCGCGGGATCGAGATAGCCCCACGCCGGACAGCAGGTGCCTTCGTACTCCTTGTACCACCACGTGCGCGTGCCGTAGCTGTCGCCGGGCGGCAGAGCGGCGAACGAATCGCCGTCGAGAATGTTGACGCCGAGGAAGATCGTGCGATCCCCGAGTCCCTTCGGATAGCCGAGCTTCGTCAGGTCGACGGCCAGCTCGGCGGTGTAGCCGTTGTCGGGCGAGAGCCCGAGCGTATCGACCGTGGTGCCGGCGTTCATCGCCATCGCGACGCTGGCGCCCCCGAGCGAATCGATCAGGTACGGCAGATAGTCGGCGTTCACGAACGATTGCGGCAGGGCCGTTCCGTCGGTGTTCACCTGTGCGGTCAGTCTGACGCCGACCAGGTTCGAGTCGACGCCGATCGAGTCGCGTACGATGATGTTGACGATGAAACCGTCCCAGCGGTCGAAGTTGGGATGGCTCTGCACGTACTGATCCTTGAAATCAAAACCGATGTAGAGCGTGTCGGCGATATGCGCGAGCTGGATCGTGCAGTCGCCGGGGTCGAGAATGTTGACCGCCGCTCCGCCGTTGACGTCCGGCTGGTATTGTCCCGCGCGATGGGCGGAGACTCCGGGATACGACGCCCGCAGCGAGTCGTCGTTGAAACGGATGTCGATGCCGGGGACTACGTCCCAGAGCGCTTCGTCGAGTACGCCGTCGATCGTGGGCGCGGCGAATAGCGCGCCGTTCGGGATGCGCAGCTCCGGCTCGAGATCGGGCGCGGCGCCCGAATTGATCGTGACGTCGGGCCGGCTGTAGATGCGAACCTGGTTGTAGATCGGCTGGTTGCCCCACGGCCCCTGAATCCACGTCCTGTTCCCGCTCACCTTCGTCGCGTTGATCGGCCAGAACCAGTCGGCGTCGTAGATCGAACAGTTCCACTCGATGATGTCGCCTTCGGGCTGCGTCATGTCGTACCCGATCGCGGAAACGTCGATGCGCATCTCGGTCACGTAGCCCGTGTCGATCACGGCGTCGTCGTTCGAGAGGCCCTTAACGATCGTAACGGCGTCCCAGTTCGCGATCTGTTCCGCGCTCCGTGTCGTGCAGGGAGGGAAGTTGCCCCATACGCCGATGAAGCCGGGGTCTTTGCCGGGGTCCATCGAGTCCGGGCAGGCGTCGTACCACCAGGAGTAGAAGTATTCACCCGGCGGCTTCGGCGCGACCAGAGTGTCTTCGTGATTCTTGATCGCCATCAGAAAACCGTCGAAACGGTTGAAGTCGGGGCCGCCGCCGACCGAACTGTCGCTCACGGTGAATCCGAGGTACAGCTGATTGCCGTCGACCAGAAATTTGATCGTGGCGTAAGTCGGGTCCACGGGCAGAAATCCGACTTCGGCTTTCCATCCGCTTCCGGGGATGCCGGCGCTCTGGCCCCACTGGACCGTCAACGATTCCGCCTCCGCCCAGGCCGCTTCGTCGAGAACGCCGTCGAGCGTGATGGCGGCGCCGTCCGTGGTGCGCGCCCATACGGCGTCTTCACGCGGGGCCTGCGCATACGCGGACGCTCCGAATATCAGAAGCGCGAAGATCGCGAACGGGGTGATCCGGAATAGCTGTTTCATCATGATGGGCCTCCTGCGTTGCTTTCGTGTTGATGTCGAGTCTCTGTATCTGTCGTATCCGGGCCGGATCGACCGGCCCCGCACGATTCGCGCACGACCAGTCTTGTCGGTAGTATGTCCCGCTGATGTCCCGATCCTCCGTCAGCCGAGGCGGAGAACCACCTTCTGACGGCGGTCGCGCCGAGTCTGTATGCATCGGCCGTCACGGTCGTGAGCGGAGGATTCGTGTAACGGGCGAGGGCGATGTCGTCGAATCCCGCGACGGCGATGTCTTCGGGAACGCGAATCCCTTTTTCGAGAAGGGCGGTCAGAAGGCCGATCGCCATGTAGTCGTTCGCCGCGAAGACGGCGTCGGGCAGCGGGTCGAACCGAAGGAGCGCGTCGCACGCGAGCACGCCCGAGCTCTTGCTGAAATCGCCCTGCAGTTCGAGAGGCTGGTGCTGCGTTTCTCCGGCGCCGATCGCTTCGCGGTAGCCGCGCAGTCTTTCCTCCGCGTCGGTATTGCCCACGGGACCTCGCAGGATCGCAATTCGTCGATGGCCGAACGATCGAAGGTGACGGACGACCGAGCGGGCGCCCTCGCGATTCGCGATCCCGACGGAGCCGCAGTTCTCCACTGCGAAGCCGGGGTTCAGCAGAATGACGGGAAAGTGGCGTGAGATTTCCGCGATGGCCTGCGCGGAGCGGGCGTCGGGCGCCATCGCGATGAGTCCGTCGATGCGTCCCCGCATCGAACGCGCCGTGGCGATGAGTTCGTCCGCGTTGTCATGAAAGCAGGAAAGAATGATCTGATGCCGTCGCGCGCGTGCGGCGTGATCGATTCCGCGGATGATTTCGGAGAAGAACTCGTCGAAGAGATCGGGGAGTACGACTCCGAGGACATGGGTGCGGTTCGTGCTGAGGCTTCGCGCCGCGTTGTTCGGCCAGTAGTCGAGCCGGGCGGCTGCCTCCAGTACGATCTGAGTCGTAGTTTCGGTGACCAGCCGGCTCCCGTTATAGACGCGGGAAACGGTGGCTGTCGAAACTCCGGCTTCGCGCGCCACATCGCGGATGGTTGCCATCGCGACTCCTGGAAATGAGGAACGGAGCCCGTCGCGGACAAGGGGAGGTTCGTCCCGGGCGGACCGTCATGCTAATGTAAGCGTTTACATGATTGTGCCAGCTATGCCATTCTGAGTCAAGGAAATGGCGCGGCGAGCCGGTCCCGGGCTGCGCCCTTCTCGCGAGCTCTCCTTCGGCTGCGGCTGAAGGGGTGAACGCTGTATATCGTTGCAGAAAAAGGAGTTAGATCCAGAAATCATGTCCCGCTCCTTGAACTCGACCCCTGACAGCCGTCCGGATCGGGCCGCCCGCCCGCTCCCGTTCGTGCAATCGGTGCTCTCGAATCCCGCGTATTGCGCCGTGCTGAGCTCATCGGGCAACGGCC
>JABDJQ010000815.1 GCA_013002425.1 Gemmatimonadota bacterium | reverse complement strand
CCCTTCCGGTTTCCGTTTGCCTTTCCCCCGTTCGCGCACGAGTGCGAGAAACGCCTCGGCCGCCGGGGAAAGATAGCGCCCGCTCTGATACGCGATCCCGATCGACCGTTCGAAGCGGACGCCTTCGATCGCGGGAGAAACGACCCGTCCTTCGCGAATGGCGGCCCGCACCGACCGTTCCGAAAGAAAGGCGTAGCCGAGCCCCACTTCGACGAGTTTGCGGATCGCTTCGGGGCTCGAGATCTCCATTCCGATTGTAGGGGAGAGGCCGTTCTCTGCAAAGCGCCGCGATATCCGCTGTCTCGTGTGGGAGTCGCTCTTGAACGTGATGAGCGGCGACGGCGCGAGTTCTTCGAGACGCACGCGCCGGCGTGAGGCGAGCGGATGCCCGGTCGGCAGGATCGCCACCAGCTTCTCGGTGGCGATCGGCTCGAACACCAGGCCGCCCCGCTCCTCTTCGCCTAGCGAGGCTGCGAGAAGTTCGATGCGGTCTTCCGAGAGGGCGGCGAGCAGAGACTCGGTCCCCTCGACCACTACGGAGAGGTCGATCGCGGGGTGGGCGTGCACGAAGCGGCGGTAGACGCGGGGGAGGACGTAAACGGAGGCGACGTCGGTCGTTCCGATGGCCAGGGAGCCGCCGCGGGCGCCCCTGAAGTCCTCTGCCGCCGACCCGAGGTCCTCGAGGCCGTGGATGACGCGCTCGGCATAGGGCACCAGGAACTCGCCGGCCGGGGTCAGCGCGCTCCCGCGGCCGCTCCGCCTCACGAGCTTGACCCCGTACTCGTTCTCGAGCTTGCGCAGGTGAGCCGAAACCGCCGGCTGCGTCAGATGCAGCGAGCGGGCCGCTTCGGAGACGCTCCGCAGACGGGCTACGGCAATCAGAGATCGGAGGGGCGCCACTTCCATCGGCTCATCATAGCACGTTATGGATATCATCAAAAATATTCATTTTCCTTATGCCTGCGCCCGGGCCTATGCTCTCTCCGAGTGTCATTCCAGAAAGGATGAAAAGCAAACATGAGTCAGAAGGAAATCAAAAGCGCCGACGGCAAACTCGGGATTCTGATCCCGGGGCTCGGTTCGGTCGCTACTACATTTATCGCGGGCGTGGAAGCCATTCGTCAGGGAATCGCTCCCCCGGTCGGCTCGCTGACCCAGATGGGCACGATCCGCCTCGGCAAGAGAACGGACAACCGGTCGCCGCGCATCAAAGACTTCGTTCCGCTCGCGAATCTCGAAAACATCGTGATCGGCGGGTGGGACATCTTCGAGGAGAACTGCTACGAGGCCGCGAGTAAAGCCGGCGTTCTCGAGCAGCCGCTTCTCGACCAGGTGCGTCCCGCGCTCGAGAAGATCAAACCGATGCCCGCCGTCTTCGACAATCGCTACGTCAAGAAACTGAACGGACCGAACGTCAAAAAGGGCGAGAACTGGATGGATCTCGCGGGCCAGCTTCAGAAGGACATCAAGACGTTCAAGGAAACGAACGGCTGCGATCGTCTCGTGATGGTCTGGTGCGGTTCGACCGAAATCTTCATCGAGCAGTCGGACGTGCACAAGACGGTGCGCGCGTTCGAAGAGGGGCTCAGGAACAACGACGAGAACATCTCGCCGAGCATGGTTTACGCGTATGCCGCGATCAAGTCGGGGG
Organism: Gemmatimonadota bacterium; assembly: GCA_013002425.1. Classification (GTDB taxonomy): domain Bacteria; phylum Orphanbacterota; class Orphanbacteria; order Orphanbacterales; family Orphanbacteraceae; genus JABDJQ01. The sequence goes on along the minus strand of JABDJQ010000815.1, from coordinate 403 downwards.
TTCCGTTCGCGAACGGGGCGCCGAACCTCACGGTCGACATTCCGGCGATCGTCGAACTCGCGCGCGAGCTTCACGTTCCGGTCTGCGGCAAGGACTTCAAGACCGGGCAGACGTTCATGAAAACGGTGCTGGCGCCCGGCTTCAAGGCGCGCCTGCTCGGCCTCGACGGCTGGTTCTCGACGAACATTCTCGGAAACCGCGACGGCGAAGTGCTCGACGATCCGGGTTCGTTCAAGACCAAGGAAGCGTCGAAGCTCTCGGTACTCGATCACATTCTGCAGCCGAAGCTGTATCCGGACCTGTACGGGGAAGTGCATCACAAGGTGCGCATCAACTACTATCCGCCGCGCGGGGACAACAAAGAGGGCTGGGACAACATCGACATCTACGGGTGGCTCGGCTA
>JABDJQ010000797.1 GCA_013002425.1 Gemmatimonadota bacterium | reverse complement strand
CTCCCCTGCTATGCTTGAGAAGTAATCTATTCAAACGGATCTCTTCGACCCCAGACTCGGGAGGGCGCCTCCATGATTCGAGCATCGATCGCCGCCGTCACACTTCTCACGCTCGGCGTCTTCGCCGGATCCGCCCACGCACAGGGAGGATGCTGCGTACTGCCCGACAACGGCACCGGTACCGTCGACATGCCGCCGCAATGCTCCCTGTTCGGACCCATGCTGATCGACAACGGGATTCCCGGCGGGACGATCGAAATCGACGCGGAGCTCGGGACCTACTTCAATATCAACGAAGTGGCGGGCGGAGGGTTGCTCGGCGGAGCGTCCGCGACGTTCGACGCCATCATCTCACTGACGATGACAGGAACGGGTTCGCTCAACAACTTCAACCGGCTCATTTCGATTCAGGTCGCGTGCGAGTTCCACTATGCGCCCCGCACGGCCGGAGACCCCGTGCAGCAGTTCGCGGGAGATGTCTATCGCATTGTGGGAACCCAGTTCGGAGACCCTGATTTCGACATCCTCGACATTCAGGCCGGGTCGTTCTTCGTCGCGCCGAGCCCCGGAATCACGAGACTGACGAAGATCGGGCCGGGAGCCACGGATCCGTTCGACGTCGAGAGCTTCTTCGACATCCACTACGCGATCCATTTCGAAGGCGCGCCGGGGAGCGTCCTCGAAGGATTCAGCGGCACGACGACTTCGCACGGCGTATTCGAACTGTGCCCCCCCGGTCTTGCGACCGACGTGGCAGGCCCGGCACTCCCGCTCGAGGCCGAGTCGAACTGGAGCCACGTGAAGGGGCTGTTCCGGTAGCGCCCGCCCGGCGCCGGCAAGGACCCGAACGCGGGACGTCCCCCTAGATCAGCCCTCTCTGACAGGCAACGGCGACGGCCTCGCCCCTGCTGTGTGCATCCAGCTTCTCGAGAATGCGATCGAGGTCGTGCCGTACTGTAGCAGGGGTGATACAGAGCTTGTCGGCCATCCGCCGCGTACCGGTTCCCCTGGACAGAAGCCGGAGGATCTCGAGCTGGCGTCGGGTCATTTCAGAATCGTGCGAGTCGCGCACGCCCGCCACTTCCGACCCGAAAGACAACGTCGTTTCGTTTTCCCTCCGGGCGGGCTTCGCATCGGAGACCGCAGTCTCATTGCGTACGGTATGCAGAATATGGAAGAGTCTGCCCTGGCCCGCGCGGCCTCCCCCATCCACGAAACACTTGACCGAGACATGCAACTCCCCACCCGACGCGTTCGCGGTCGTGAGTTCGAAGGGGAGAAGAGTCTCACCGCCGGCCGCCATCTTCCTGACCTGGCAACCCTCCCGACAATACCGGTTGCCGCAGAGGTCGAGTCCGCATACTACGTGATGACATTTTTTTCCGAGGACCTCTTCCCGCGTGCGACCGTCAAGACGCTGCATCGCGTCGTTCCAGAACACGATCTGATTGTTCTCGTCGCTGGCGAAAACAGGATCGTTGGATTCTTCGAAAAGCCCGTGACGACTCGCGGGCCTGGCAGACGAGTGTCCCTCCTGCCAGTATCCTTCCTGCCAGTATCCCTCCTGCGGATACCGGGACGATTCGCCGCCGGAACCGGCCGGACGCCGCGCCCGTTTCCCGTCGTTCGCCGCACCGGCACGGATCGACGGATCGATTCGTAATCGCGCACGGCGGGTCGCCGCTTCGATCGACCGCATGGATCTTTCGAATTTTTCTATATCGTTATTGAGCGCTCCGGCGCTGGAATAGCGAAGCCCCGGATCTTTTTCCAGGCACTTGTCAATGATGCGCAGCAGTTCGGGAGGCAGGTCGGGCCGCGAGTGGGACACGGGCAGGGGATCTTCCGTAAGAACCGACTCCATCGTCGCCACCGCGGTATTTCCACAGAACGGAGATCTGCCCGTCGCCATTTCGTAAAAGATGACGCCGATGGAGAACACGTCGGAACTCGGGTGAGTCGGTCTCCCCATTGCCTGCTCCGGCGACATGTACGCCACCGTACCGACGACGGGTCCCCTTTGTTGTTTATTCGTGTCCTGCCCGTGAATCAGATCCGCGCGCGACTGCTTCAAGAGTTTGGCGAGTCCGAAGTCCACGATCTTCACATCGTCATCTTCGTTCACCATGATGTTGCTCGGTTTCAGGTCGCGGTGAGTCACGCTTCGGGAGTGCGCGTAGCTTATCCCCCGGACGAGCGACATCCCGATATCCAGGAACCGGTCCAGGCCCAGGCCGTTCTTGAGAGGGATCTCGGAGAGATTCAGGCCTTCCACCAGTTCCATCGTAAAGAAGTGAACGCCGTCAATCTCTTCGACAGAGTAGATGCGGATGATGTTCGGATGATCGAGAGCGGCAATCGCCCTCGCCTCCTGGTTGAACAGACGCATATGCAGGGGGTCGGCGGCGAGATCGACCTGGAGAACTTTAAGGGCGACCTGGCGGTCCAGGATCGTATCGCGAACACGATACACTTCCCCCATTCCACCCGCGCCCAACTTCTCGATCACGGCATAATGCCCCAGAGACTTTTTCATGGGGAGCGTTCTTTCGGCAATCGTACGGCTCAGAAACGAAAGGCTGGGAACCCTCTTCCAATCAACATGGCACCGTTTTGGAAGAAACGCAAACGGCAGGTTCAATACTCCAGTGAGGCCGGACAGCGCTGGACGGTTCTCGCAACACGGAGTCCGGTTTCACTGTCGAAGCGGCCTGGAAGACCAGGTCGTATCCTGATCGAGTCGCTCATGCTCCGCCACATGCGGCACGCCATCAGCCAGCAGCTTCACGGTGTGAAAGAGAGTGAGTCGGCTTTCCGCCGGCCCCGGATGCTGAACGCACTCCATCGAGACCGTCTTTCGCAAGCCCACGGCGTTACGGATCACGAGTTTGAAACTTCGCAGCGCTTCGCCTTCGGCGGCCATCAAGGCGACGGGACACTCTCTCTGGCAATACCGGTTGCCGAAGAGATCGTATCCGCAGATCACGCCGTGACAGTCTCTTCCCAGGACTTCTTC
>JABDJQ010000825.1 GCA_013002425.1 Gemmatimonadota bacterium | reverse complement strand
AGGTAGAAGTCCTGGCTCGTGAACACGAAGCCGAAGAGATGAGCGACTCGTCCCGGAATGTCGATGTGAACGGCGGGAGCGCCCTTGATCGTGATCCACGGCAGCAGCGCGTAAATCGCGAGCAGCAGCGCCCACACGATGTTCTTCCGCACCTGCCATTTCCCGTGCACGTCGGCGGGATGCAGGAAATTGCGCGACCCGTCGGCATTGACGGTGTAGAGCGTCTCCAGGTCGGGCCGGCGCTTGCGCGCACGCGCGGTGCGCGCGCCGCCCGGCGGTTTCGTCTTCTCCGTACCCGATTCGCTCATGCTGATCTAACCTTCTTCCGGCTCACCCTGCGGGTCCTTGCCGGGAAGCTGTTTCCCCTTGATGCTGCTGATCAGAAAAGCCGTCACGTCCTGGATCTTGGTCGGACTCATCGTCTCGCCCCACGCGACCATACCCTTCTCGGGGACCCCGTTCATGATCGTCGCATAGATATTGAGCGGATTCCCGCCGTGGAGCCAGTATCGGTCCGTCAGGTTCGGTCCGATCGACCCGCTCCCGTCCGCCAGATGGCACTCGACGCAGTTCTGCGTCCAGATTCTGGAACCGGCCTCGACGCGTTCGGGAATCTGGGAAACGAGAACGAGCGATTCGTCCGAGATCTCCATGCCTTCCATGCGGGCGAGCTGTGCTTCGGCCGCTTTCGCGACTTCGGCGCGATACGCTTCGATCGGAAGCGTCCCCTTTTCGAACGTATGCACGATGCCCCAGTAAAGGAACGAGTAAACGATCGTGCCGTAGAGCAACCAGAGCCACCAATTGGGCATGCGGTTGTCGTATTCCTGAATCCCGTCGTACTCGTGATCGAATACTTCGTCTTTCAAATGTTTTGCCATCAGATTCGCTCCTTCTCGTCGGAGTGAACCGCGGTTTCGTCGGAATCGAGCGGCATGACCGCGAGGTCGTGCCACTCGTCCCGGGAACGCCTCAATACGAGGACGCGGAACAGAACGACGAGGAACACCGTAAAGAAAATCCCGAACCCGATCACGGGCCAGAGCAACAGGTCGCTGGAAGAGAAGAACTGCTTGTACATCAGTTGACCTCCGCGGTTTCCGGCGCCTCCGCGCCGCCGCCGGCCGTGCCGATCTCCGGAGCGGCCGCGTTCTCGAGCGCCGTGGGTTGCGGACCGCGCCCCAGTCTCTGCAGATAGGCGATCACGGCGAGTAGTTCACTCTCGGTGCTGATCTCGATTTCCTGCTCGGCGAGATCGGTCGCGAGAAGCAGCGCCTGTGAGCGCGCCGTCTGCGCGGCCGTCGCGATCTCGGACTCGGAGTAGGGGACGCCGAGGCGCCGAAGCGCCTCCATCTTGCGGGAGATGGCGTCGAAATCGACTACCGCGTCCGTCAGGAAGCGATAGGTCGGCATCGTCGATCCGGGCGACGTGGCGCGCGGATCGCGCATGTGAATGTAGTGCCAGAGACTCGGGTACTTGCCTCCCACTCTGTGCAGGTCGGGCCCGATCCGGCGCGAACCCCACTGGAACGGATGGTCATACACGAACTCCTCCGCCCGCGAGTATTCCCCGTACCGCAGCGTCTCGTGGCGCATGGGGCGGATCATCTGCGTATGACAGTTGAAGCATCCTTCGCGGATGTAGATGTCGCGACCGGTCAGTTCGAGCGGGCTGTACGGCTGCTGCGCGTACGCGGAAACGACCGCGTTCGTCGCCGCCTTCACCGGCGCGGCCGGCATTCCCGGAGGCGCCGTCGTGCCCGACGTTCCCGACGCGTCTGTCGTGCCCGACGTTCCCGGCGCGTCTGTCGTGCCCGAAGCGATCAGGGCCGCGCTCGAGTCCGTCGGCGCCGCTTTGGCTTCCGCCGCCTGCGGCGTGATCGGCACTTCGTGACGAATGATGACGCTCGGGATCAGTTCGGCGAGTCCGCCGATCAGGATGGCCACGACCGTCAGAATCGTGAAAGCGAGCGGCCGCCCCTCGAGCAGGCGGTGCCAGTTCTCCTTGCCGAGTCCGACCGCCAGAATCGCGGCGATGACGAGACTCGCGAGGAAGCCTGCGACCGCGCCCTGCGTAAGCGGGCTCGCGATTCCGAAGAGAATGGTGGCGACGACGATGAGAAGCGACAGCACGACTGGCCAGCCGCGGATCAGTTCCCACGTGCTCGGCCCCTCGAATCCGGTCCGGATCACGACGCGGTCGGCGCTCGTCACCGGTTTTCCGGCGCGCGCCGTCATGACCAGATTGAACGCCATCGCGAAGAATCCGAGCAGGTAGACGGTGCCGCCGATCATGCGCATCAGATAGAGGAAGCGCGCGGAGATCAGCCATTCGACGAAGTCGGGGTAGAGCAGGAAGCCTTCGGCGTCGAGCGCGCGCCAGTAGAGGCCCTGGTTGATGCCCGAGATCCACATCGCGACCACGTAGAGCAGAATGCCGAACGTGCCGGTCCAGAAATGCGCGTCGGCGAGCTGGGTCGACCAGAGCTTCGTCCCGAACAGCCGCGGTACGAGCCAGTAGAACATCCCGGCGGCCATGAAGCCGTTCCACCCGAGCGTTCCGCCGTGCACGTGGCCGATGATCCAGTCGGTGTAGTGCGCGAGCGAGTTGACCGACTTGATCGAAAGGAGCGGCCCTTCGAATGTCGACATGCCGTAGAACGTGATTGCGACAACGAAGAACTTGAGTACGGGATCGGTCTTCAGTTTGTCCCAAGCGCCGCGCAGCGTGAGAAGCCCGTTCAGCATGCCGCCCCAGGAGGGCGCGAGCAGAATCAGGCTGAACAGCATGCCCGTCGACTGCGTCCAGTCGGGAAGCGCCGTGAAGAGCAGATGGTGCGGCCCGGCCCATATATAGAGGAAGATCAGCGCCCAGAAGTGAACGACCGAAAGCCGGTAGGAGTAGACCGGGCGCCCGCACGCTTTGGGGATGAAGTAGTACATGATGCCCAGGATCGGGGTCGTCAGGAAGAAGCCGACCGCGTTGTGCCCGTACCACCATTGCACGAGCGCGTCCTGTACGCCCGCATAGATCGGGTAACTGTGGAGAAAGCTCGTGGGGAGTTGCAGGTTGTTCACGATGAAGAGCACCGGAATCGTGACGATCGTCGCGATGTAGAACCAGAGCGAAACGTACAGGTTCTTTTCGTTTCGCTTCGCGAGCGCCCAGAAGAAGTTGACGGAGAACGCGACCCACGACACGGCGATCACGATATCGATCGGCCAGATCAGCTCCGCGTATTCCTTCGCCTGCGTGAGGCCGAGCGGAAGGGAGACGGCCGCGCCCAGGATCGCGATCTGCCACGTCCAGAAGTGGAGCCAGCTGAGCCCGTCCGACCCCATGCGCGCCTTGATCAGTCGCTGCGTGGAGTAGTAGATGCCGGCGAACATCATGTTGCCGACGAATGCGAAGATCGCGGCGTTCGTGTGGAGCGGCCGCAGGCGGCCAAAGGCCGTCCACGACGTGCCGAAGTTCGCCTGCCAGAAGACGAGCTGGATCGCGATCAATACGCCGACGCTCATCGCCACGATGGCAAAGGCGACCGACGCGACGATGAACGCGCGCACGATCTTGTCGTCGTAAACGATCTCTTGTTTGAGAGCGTCGGTTGTCATTTGGTTTCATCCTCCTGAAGATCTCTGTCCCCGGTGAATCGTTCGGATTCATCCTCCAGAGGAAGCAGAGAGAGTCGGTCTCCGTGTTCGAAATCGCCTTCCTTCACGCAACGGGCGAAAAGGAGGAGGCCCAGAAAGACCAGGACCATGCTTACGAAGATCGTGATGATCAGCGCTTCCATGCGGTACGCACTCCTGTAAACGAGTGAACGGTATAGGTCAGAATTAAAATCGAACTGGCGGGCATGGCGAGCGCGGCCACGAGCGGGCTTACTCCGCCTGCAAGGGCGACCGAGATCGCCGCGAGATTGTAAATCACCGCGAGAATGAGGACGTTCCGGGTGACCTTTCTGAGTCGCCGCGCCTCTGCAAGCGCCATGCGAACGGCGCCGATGCCGTCGCCCAGATAGTAGAAATCGGTGCGGGAAGAAACCGCGGCGTGGTCGATCGCGGGCGTGGCGGCGCAGCTCGCTTCGCTGAGCGCGGGGCCGTCGTTCAGGCCGTCGCCGACCATCAGGCTCGGCTCTTCGGACCACTCTCTGATCGTGCGCGCCTTCTCTTCGGGACGAAGCCCGGCCAGAACGCGGTTCTTCGGGATTCCGATCGCTCGCGCCACGCGCCCGGCCGCCCGGGGGCCGTCTCCTGTCAGGATCGCGATGTCGAAACCCATCTCGTGCAGACGGTCCACTTCATCGCGCGCGTCTTCGCGAATCTGCTCTTCCAGCCGAATGCGAAGCAGCGGTACACCGTCGCGGGAGAAGATCGTTTCTTCCCGGGAGTCCGGAAGCGCCGCCAGCGTGGCGAACGGGGCGCTGCCGAGCCTGTAGAGCGCGCGATTCACGACGAGCTCGAGCCCGCGCCCGGCCACTTCCCGTACGATCCAGTCCGGATCGGCCGTCGCTTCCTGGTCGAGTTCCTCCCAGAGAGCGCGACTCACGGGGTGGTTGCTGCGCGCGGCCATTCCCGCGAGCACGCGGCGGTCGTCGATCGAAAGCGCGAACAGGTCCCGGCGCGAAGCCGGATCGAGGCGCAGCGTTCCGTTCGTGAGCGTGCCGGTCTTGTCGAAGATGACGCGCTTGATATGCAGGGCGCGATCGAGGAAGTGAGGCTTACGGACGAATACGCCCGCCCGCCGCAGTCCGTTGTGCGCGAGTTCGCGCGCGAGGGGCAGCGCGAAGCCGATCGCGCAGGGGCACGTGATGACGAGCAGCGAGATCGTGATCGGAATCGCGCGCGCCCAGTCGTGGCGCCAGACGAAGAGCCCGGCGCACGCGGTCAGAAGGACGAACGCGACGTAGATCACGCTCACGTTTCGCCACCAGCGATCTTCGTCGCCCGCAGTGTCGGTCTCGCGATCGTCCGGGACGTCGCCCGGCGCGCCGTCGCCTCCGAGAAGCGCGAGCAGCTTCGAATCTGCGAAGTCTTCGATCGCGCGCACGCGAAGCATCTGCTCGCCCGCGTTCGTGGCGCCCGCCGGGAGAGCGACACCCGGCCGCGTCGTGAACACGCGCGGCTCGCCCGTGATCCAGTCGAGCTTGTAGGCGCGCCGTTCCTGCAGCGGAAGAGCGCGGACCGGCACGAACTCTCCCGGCACGACCCAGAGTTCGTCCTCTGCGTGAATATCGCGCACGGGTACGGAAGTGACCCGATCTCCCTCGCGCCGCCGCGCGAACAGGTGATCGACTCCCGCGCCCCGGAGCAGCGCCCGGCGGTTCCTTTCCACGGCGCGCTGCTGCAGCCATCGACCGGCTACCATGAGCGTAACGAACGCCGAAGTCGTGTCGTAGTATGCAAACTCGGGCCCGCGCGTAACATGCATCACGACCGAGCTTGCGAACGCGAGAACGATGCCGAGCGCGATCGGAAGGTCCAGATGGACGAGCCCGCGGCGCGCCCCGCGCAGAACCGATCGGATGAAGAGGTCGCCACCTACGATCGTCGTGATCCCGGCGAACACGAGACCGAGATACCCGAGGATCGTGTAGATCGGTTCGTCCGCGCGGGAAAGTCCGAAGTAGAAGCACGCCGACACGATCATGACGTTCATCGCGGCGGATGCGCAGATGCCGAGGCGTGTCAGAAGACCCCTGTCGGGCCGGGTGTCGTCCCCGCCCGCAGGACCGAATCGATAGCCGAACCGCTCCACGTCACGCAGGAACTGCTGCGGCGTTCCGATGCGCGGGTTCCACGCGAGTTCGAGTTCGCCGCGCGCCGGGTTCACGCGCACCGTGTCGATTTCGTCGTGCCGTTTGCCGAGTTCCTGTTTGTTTAAGATTAACTCCGCGCAGTGCACTCG
>JABDJQ010000783.1 GCA_013002425.1 Gemmatimonadota bacterium | reverse complement strand
GGGCCTCTGTGCCCGCGTGGTGGGCGGGGCTCCGCCCCCGCCCTGAAGCGATGAAGAACCTCGCTGACAGGATCGAAGCAAAGGCCATCGAGCTTGGCTTTGCGCAGGTCGGCATCGTGCCGATCCCAAAGCCCGCGACGGTACCTGCACTCGAGCACTGGCTCGCCGAGGGGCGTCATGGGGACATGACGTACCTCGAGAAGTACCACGACATTCGGATTGGCGAGCGTGAGCTCGAGCCGGGGGCGTCGACCGCGGTGGTTGTTTGGGCCAACTATCATCGACCGCTCGGGATCACCAAGACCGGCTGGCGGATCGCGCGGTACGCACTCGGCGACGACTACCACGATGTGCTGCGCGACCGACTTCGGGCGCTCGGGGCGTTCATTCACGCCGAGACCGGGGCGGCGGTCGGGACACGACCAGCGGTCGACACCGCACCGATTCTGGAACGCGACCTCGGCCGCGCTGCGGGGCTTGGCTGGGTCGGCAAGAACACGATGCTCATCGATGCAGAGCTCGGGAGCTACGGGTTCCTCGCCGAGCTGTACGTGGACTGCGAGATCCCTGCCGAGGAGCCATCCGAGCACCCCGATCGCTGCGGCACCTGCACGGCCTGCATCGACGCGTGCCCGACCGGCGCGATCGTCGAGCCGATGGTGGTCGACTCGAATCGCTGCATTTCGTACTTCACGATTGAACACGACGGACCGATCCCCGATGATCTCGAGGAGAAGGCGGGCGAATGGGTCTTCGGTTGCGACGTATGCCAGGAAGTCTGTCCGTGGAATCGTTTCGAGTCGGAAACACAGCTTCCGGACTTCGTTCCGCGTTCCGACCCCGCCTCGCTCACGCTGGAACGCGCCTCCGACTTGCGGAAATCCGACTTCGATCGGATCTTTCGAGGGATGGCGGTAAGGAGGGCCGGGGCCGGGCTCTTTCAAAAGAGCGCGCGCCGCGCCCTTCGTAACAGAGAACGCGAGACATGAGAGTGTGATGCATGAAAACTTTAGGACTGCGCTATTTAGGGGACACGATCCTTCGCAAGAAGGCAGCCCCGGTGGAATCGTTCGATCAGGAACTGCGTGACCTTGCCCACGCCATGATCGAGACGATGCGGATCGAAGAGGGAATCGGGCTGGCAGCCCCGCAGATCGGCGAGAGCATCCGGCTGCTCGTGATCGAAGGCTCCGTGATCGGTGAACACGAGGAGCCGCGCGTTTACGTGAATCCCGTGATCGAGAAATTCTCGCGGTCGAAGGACGTATACGAAGAGGGCTGCCTTTCGATTCCGGATATCCGGTGCGATGTCGAGCGTCCGCTGGAGTTGACGGTGCGCTATCAGAACCTGAACGGCGATGCCATGGAAGAGGAAGCGGACGAGTTGCTGGCGCGCGTGCTGCAGCACGAGGTCGATCATCTCGACGGGATCCTGTTTATCGACAGGATCAGCACCGCACGCCGCGCCCTTCTTCGGAAGAAGCTGCGCGATATCGAGAAGAAGTACGCTTAGAGGGCACCTGCGACCGGACGAAAACCCCGCCCATTGCGCGAAACCTCGTGTATTGACTTGCAGAGGCCGAATCTCCATAATAGCGCCTTCATTCCCGAGGCAACGATTACGGAGGCGGCGTGCGCGGAAGTACTCTCCCCAAACTCAATATTTGGATCCTGGCATTCGGCTATTTCGCGTGCTACTGGCCTTATTCCGCACTGGCCAAAGCCGTTTCCCGCGGCATTTTTCCGGGGATGGAGAACTATGCGTTCCCGGGTCGCGAACTCGGGACGGGTCTTCCCGGCGCGGTGCTCCTTCCGGTTTCCGTTACGACTTCCCTGATCGGCATGCTGCTTTTCATCACGTTCATGGGATGGTGGCGATATCCGAAACGGCGGTCCCTTTTCGGCAGGATGATGCCGCTACCCGGCCGCTGGACGTTTCTTTCCGGCTGCATGACGGCCACGATTATCGTTACGACAACGCTCGCCTACACGTTCAGCGGTGTGAGCATCGTCTTCGTAATGCTCCTCATGCGCGGCGGCGTGCTCATTCTCGGCCCGGTCGTCGACAGGATCACGGGAAGGCACGTCCGCTGGTTTTCCGCAGTCGGGATGCTCCTGAGTCTCGGCGCGCTGGTCGTCGCGTTTTCCGAGCGGGGCGGCTACGACATCACGCTGATCTGCGCCATCGACATCGCGGCCTATCTCACGGCCTACTTCATACGTCTCCGTTTCATGTCGAAGCTCGCGAAGTCCGATGACGTCGCAGGCAATATCCGCTATTTCGTCGAAGAACAGATGACCGCGACTCCTGTGACGGTCTTCATCCTGATCGTTCTCGCCGTCATCAATCAGGGTACTCTCATGAACAATCTGAATTACGGCTTCACGCGTTTTCCGTTCGAGAGCGGGGTGTTCTTCCAGACGATTCTGATCGGCTTCTTTTCGCAGGGAACGGGTATCTTCGGGAGCCTGATCTTCCTCGACAAGCAGGAGAACACGTTCTGCATCCCCGTGAACCGTTCGTCCTCGATTCTGGCCGGCGTCTTCGCTTCCTATACGCTCGCCATCTGGCTCGGGCGCCCCACGCCGTCCACGCACCAGCTCGTGGGCGCCGGGCTCATTCTCACGGCGATCCTGTTCCTGAGCATTCCTCCGCTGATCAAGAAGCGACGCGCGCAGTCCGTGGC
>JABDJQ010000766.1 GCA_013002425.1 Gemmatimonadota bacterium | reverse complement strand
GATCATCCCCATCATTCGCCGCGTTTCGATTTCGACGAGGGGGCGCTCCCTCTCGCTGTCGAAATGCTCGCGGAGGTTGCCCATCGTTACCTGGAGAAGTACGGTTCGAAGACCGGTTCCCGGGCCTGAGTCGCCCTGAGCGATAGCGGGCCCGATCATATCTTTCGAAGGAGAAGAACATGTTTCGTCTCGGGATTCTGTCCCTCGCCCTGATAGTCGCGTTCGGATTCGGATGCGCGAAGAAGGAAAGCACCGATAACACGCACACCCACGCGGACGGCACAGTGCACGAAGGGGATCACGCGGAGGCGCCGGAGCCGGCTGCGAGCACGCCCCCCGCGGAGCTCGAAGCCGGTTACGTGGCCCAGGCCGGTATCGCCTACAAGGTGCCGGAAGGCTGGCTCGCGGAAACGCCGAGCTCGTCGATGCGAAAAGCGCAATACGCCCTCCCTTCGGGAATCCCTGATAGCAAGGGCGAGGTGACTCTGTTTCACTTCGGGGCCGGAGGAGGCGGCGGAGTCGACGCGAATCTGCGGCGCTGGGCCGGTCAGTTCCAGCAGCCGGACGGTTCCGACCCGATGAAGGTCGCGGAGACCGAGAGGATGCAGGTCGGCGAGTTTCGCGTTTCGACGATCGAGGTCAACGGCCGCTACGTGAGCGCGATGCCCGGAGCGCCCGCGTACAACGAAGAGAACTGGCGCCTGATCGGGGCCGTCATCGAAGGGCCCGGCGGACCCTGGTTCTTCAAGGGTGTCGGTCCTGAAGAGGTCATGACCTCGCACCGGGACAGCTTCCTCGAAATGATCCGGAGCGCAAAGCGCGCTTCATAAGCCGGACGGTTATAGAAATCCGTTGACGTGCTCTGGCTCGTGAGGAAAACTTCTCACGGCTCACCGCACTCTTGTCGCATCGAAATCATGCAGGAAGGTTCGCCCGTGAAAATCGGAGTTCCGAAAGAGACGTACCCGAACGAAAGAAGAGTCGCGCTCGTTCCCGCGGCCGTATCCGGGCTTACGAAAGCCGGCTACGAAGTGCTCGTCGAGAAGGGCGCCGGCATTGCCGCCGGCTATCCCGACTCCGAGTATGAAGGTAAGGGCGCGAGCCTGGTCGACGATCGCAAGTCGATCTTCTCGCTCGCCGAAATCGTAACGCAGGTACGCGGCCCGGGCGCGAATCCGGCGCACGGGAACGAAGACATCGCTCTTCTCCGTGAGAACCAGATTCTGATCGCCATGCTCGATCCGCTTGCCGCTACCGACGAAATGCAGGCGCTCGCGAAATCGGGCGCCACGGTCTTCGGCATGGAGCTCATGCCGCGCATCACGCGCGCGCAGAGCATGGACGTGCTGAGTTCGATGGCGAGCGTGGCGGGTTACCTCGCCGTGCTGATCGCCGCGACGAAGCTGCCGAAGTTCTTCCCGATGTTCATGACGGCCGCAGGCACGATCTCGCCCGCGCACGTGTTCGTGCTCGGCGCGGGCGTCGCCGGCCTTCAGGCGATCGCCACGGCGAAGCGCCTCGGCGCTGTCGTGCAGGCGTACGACGTGCGCCCCGCCGTGAAGGAGCAGGTCGAGTCGCTCGGCGGCAAGTTCGTCGAATTCGATGTCGGCGGCGGCGAAGGCGAAGGCGGCTACGCGAAGGAGCTCACGAACGAACAGAAGGCGAAGCAGGCCGAGCTCATGGCCGGCGTGATCCAGGCGGCCGACGTCGTGATCACCACCGCGGCCGTGCCGGGCAAGAAGTCGCCCATACTGATTCGCGAAGACGTCGTGAAGGGAATGAAGCCGGGATCGGTCATCGTCGACCTCGCGGCCGAAAAGGGCGGCAACGTCGACCTCACGAAACCGGGCGAAACGATCGAGGCGCACGGCGTCACGATCGTCGGCACGCTCAATCTGCCGAGCCATCTCCCGTACCACGCGAGCCAGATGTACGCGAAGAACATCCAGACGTTCCTCCAGCATCTCGGCAAGGAAGGTACGATCGAACTCGATCTCGAAGACGAAATCACGAAGGGTTCGCTCGTCGCCAGGGGCGGCGAAGTCGTTCACCCTATGGTGAAGGACGCGATCGCGAAAGGATAGGAACGAAACATGGATCCGCTGTCACTGTTCATTTTGCTGTTCACGATCTTCGTACTCGCGATTTTCGTCGGGTTCGAGATCATCACGAAGGTACCGCCGACGCTGCACACGCCGCTCATGTCCGGCGCGAACGCGATCTCGGGCATAACGATCATCGGCGCCATCCTCTCCGCGGGCTCCGACAACAACCAGCTCACGACGATCCTCGGCTTCTCGGCCGTGGTCTTCGCCACGCTGAACGTGGTCGGCGGCTTCATGGTCACCAACCGCATGCTCTCTATGTTCAAGCAGAAGAAGGGTTAGGCCAATCGTGAACGACGCTCTGATCAAGATCGCCTATCTCGTCGCTTCGGTCCTGTTCATCGTGGGCCTCAAAGGACTCACGCATCCGCGCACGGCCGTTCGCGGCAACCGCCTCGGCGCGACCGGGATGCTCATCGCCATCGTCG
>JABDJQ010000745.1 GCA_013002425.1 Gemmatimonadota bacterium | reverse complement strand
CCCACGGCGACGCTTACTCCGAGATGGAGCGGGACGGGCTCATTCTTCCCGTCTCGCGGGTGGAGTACAGACTCATGCGGCCGGCGCGCTACGACGACCTGCTGACGGTGGAGACCACGGTCGACCGGGTGCGCTCGCGGAGCGTTACGTTCCGCTATCGTGTTCTTCGCGGCGAGGATCTGCTCGTCGAGGGGATGACCGAGCACATCTGCGTGAACCCGGACCATAAACCGACGGCCTTTTCGCCCCGGGCGCGGGCCGCTCTGGGCGCCGACTCGTGACGGGGGGCGCCGGCGCCGTCGTTCTCGTCAGCGGAGGCATGGACAGCCTCGTGACGGCGGCCATCGCGTCACGAGAGCACCGAACCGCTTTTCTGCACATCACTTACGGCCAGAGAACCGCCGCCCGGGAGCGCCAGGCATTCGACCGGATCGCGGCCCACTACGACATCGCGACGACGCTCATATGCGATTTATCATATTTATCTGCGATCGGGGGCTCTTCCCTGACGGATCGAGCGCAGAGCATTCCTACCCACGGCGTCGACATATCCGCAATTCCCAATACGTACGTGCCGTTTCGCAACGCCCATATACTGTCGATCGCGGTTTCCTGGGCGGAGACTCTCGGGGCGGGGGCCATCTACATCGGCGCAGTCGAAGAGGATTCGAGCGGATATCCCGATTGCTCCGAATCGTTCCTTCAGGCGTTCGAAATCGCCGCGAATCGAGGCACGCGTCCCGAAACCGGGCTCACGATCCAGGCTCCGCTCCTTCATATGCGGAAATCCGAAATCGTAGCGCGCGGGCGCGAGCTGGACGTCCCTTTCGAGCTCAGCTGGTCGTGCTACAAGGAGTCCGAGCGGGCATGCGGGGTCTGCGACTCCTGCCGCCTCCGACGGGGCGCCTTCGAAGCGAACGGGCTCGAAGACCCCATCCCGTACGCATAGGGTCAGCCGGATTTCTCTGAATAAACGCTCCGAAAGCGGAGTAGATTGATGAGAGAGGCATTTTTCCGAAACGTTTCCGCTTCGGAGAGCGTCCTGAAAGATCAGGAGCGCCGTCTCCAGGGGAGGGTTACGATGTTTGAACTGTTCCTGCTTCTCGGGCTCGCGCTGTTCGCGCTGCTGTTCGCCAAAGCGGGATTCATGCTGCTTCTGGTCGCTCTGGTGTTCCTGGGCGGCATCGCGCTCTTCAAGGTCGGAGCGTTCTTCTTCCAGCTGATCCTGATCCCGTTCCAGATCGTCGGCGGCCTGATTCTCGGCCTCCTCGCGATTCCGCTCGCGCTCGTGGCGATTCCGGTCGTCATCGTGGTCGTGCTGGGGCTCGCGGCGATATTCTTCTGCGGGGGGCTGGCGCTCATCGGCGCACTGATCGGCTGTATCTAGGCGATCCCGGGACAGGCGTCGCCCCGCGATCTAGAACAGGAAGTGGATGTCGATCGTCGGGGTGAGGAACTCGTACAGGTCTTCCGGCAGGCCGAACCCGATCGCCACCGGGTACACCGCCACTCCGATCGCGATTTCGTCCGTAACCAGCGACGAAAGCCCCACGAACACGCCTCCGTGAATCAACGTGTCGTCCGGAGCGGCGTTCGTGTCGACCCCGAGCGATCCGCCGATTTCGAGCGGAATGCCCCGATATTCGTACGGCCGGATCGCGAACTTCGACCCGTACAGGATCTGGGATTCCCCGGCATCGACGACCCGGATCCCGGACTCGAGGAAGAAGCCGAACGAACTGTACCGAAGCGCGAAAAGCCCGCCGATCCGGGGGTAGAGCGAGTAGCCGACGCCGACTCGATTGCTGGACGCCTCAGCGGCAGGGCACGCGAGCAGCGCTGCCAGGGCGATTCCGATCCATGATTTACGCAAGAATTCTCCTCCGGGGCGTTTTGCGGGCATTGTAGACAGGAGGCTCCGCCCCGGCAAGCGGGAATCGCCACTGCAATCCGTGTGATATACTGCTCTTTTGCGGAGGCAGAGGCCAATGGACGGAGAGCGGGGCGCCGGACGCGTCACTAAAATCGTATTAATCGTCGTTCTCGAATACGTCGTCCTGATCGGCCTTTTCGTCGCCGCCATCACCTTCGGACAGCCGACGGTCGCGCAGGTCGCGTCGTTCGCCGCCGTCCTGTTCGGCCTGCTCACCTTCCTGAACTTCTGGTTCGCGCGCCACGTGCTGCGCCCCCCGTTCGAGAACACGGCGTCGAGTCACCTGCGCCTCCTGCGCGAAGAGTTCCTCTACCTCCGCTTCTACTTCGACGAGATTCTCGAAACGATGAGTTCGGGCATCCTGGTTCTCGACCGCATGATGAACGTGCGCGCGATGAACCACGCGGAGCGCCACCTGCTGACGCTGAAGGAAAAGGAAGAACTCGTCGGGAAGCCGTTCCGGTTTCACCCGCTTTCGCAAGAGGTCTACACGGGCGAGATCTACTCGCACCGCGGCAAGCCGCTTCTCAGCATTCTCGAGTCGTGCGCGTCGGAGGGATCGTCGATCCTGCTGCAGGACGTTCATTTCGCGCGCGGCAACGGGCACAAGCCGATTCCGCTCGACATTCTCGTCTATCCGTGGAAAAACCGTCATGATGAAACGGAGCGGATCGTTCTTCGCATGGACGACAGGTCGATCCCGGAATCCGAGCGCAAGATGAACGACATGCAGATCGAAAAGCTGATCGCGGCTTCGACCGTCGCCGCGGCAGCCGCCCCCGAATCGATCGGCGCCGACATCGGCGAAACGCTGCGGAGCGACTGCACTTCGATGCGCGATTACCTCGAAGCGCTGCTCGCCTCGAGCCGCGCCATCCACGGTTTCGTGCCGCCGGGCGACAACGGGCCGATGGCCGAACTGCTGCTGTTCGAAATGCAGGTGAAGAAGATCATCGATCTCGTCGAGTCGATGGAACGGGATATCGGTCAGGGACTGAGCTGACCGTCCGGAACGGACAGAACTTCGCATTGAAAGAACGATTCTTCCTCCTCGCGCTCGTCCTCTTCACGGCCGCGCTTCAGTTTCTTTACCTTCACGAGATCCGCGACAATCCTTTCTTCACGCGTCCCGTGCTCGACGAGGCGGTCCATCTGGACTGGGCCGAACGATGGGCGAACGACGAGGCGTGGTTTCCGGGCGAGCCGTTCTTCCGCGCGCCGCTCTATCCGTTGCTGCTG
>JABDJQ010000736.1 GCA_013002425.1 Gemmatimonadota bacterium | reverse complement strand
CCTTCACTCCGATCGATGCATGATCAACAGCATCTTGAATGAACCCGCCGCTGCGACCGCATGCGGAACCTTCGCCGGAAGACGAATGATTTCTCCGCTCGTGAGTTGATGCGCCGCTCCCCCGATCGTGATCGTCGCGCTGCCGTCGAAGACATGGAGCAACGCGTCGAACGGAGTTTCGTGCTCGCTGAGTTCCTGCCCCGCGTCAAAGGCAAAGGCCGTCACAGAACCGGACGGTCCCTTCGTGAGCACCCGGCTTACGATAGTACCGTCCTGATACTGCACCAGATCAACGAGGCTCACTGCAGTATCGATTCGCTCGTCCAAAGACCTTCCTCCTGTTCCGTTTCCGTCTGTCAGGGATCGCTCGAGCAGATCGACACCTAGGGCGTGAACTCGACCAGCATCCGCATCGTCTCCACTTTCAGGCCGTCTTCCTGCATCGCCTTCTGGCCTTCGTCCGACTTCAGCATCTCCTGAAACTTCGCCATATCGGGAATCTCCGCGAAGATGCCCGTTGCGTTCGGATTTTCGGGATCACGGAAGTTTCTGCACTTGATGCCGATCTTGCCGAACAGTTCATGGCGGCTGCCCGGTCCCTTCTTCCACGCCTTGGCCCAGACGGCGCCATCCTGCACTTCATGAAAGATGATTGCTGTGGTCATTGCTTTCCTTTCGTTCCGGAATCGTTTTCAGTTTCAGTAACCGGCCGGTTCTACTTCACCGGAACGCCGGTTGCTTTTCCGTTGCTCTTTCCACTGGTACATACTGCTCTTTCCGCACTCAGGAGAACAGCCATTTTTGAATCAGCTTCGTGTAGCGCGGCATCACGACATACACCATCAGGAAACAGATCGTACCCGTCGCGGCGAGCGTGGTCAGCAGATGGTTGCCCGGGACTCCCAGGCTCCGCAGGGCGAGAGCGACCAGTGGAGGAACGCCGAGTACGAGCGGATAAATGACGGACCATGTCACGAGCCCCTGTTTCCAACGAACCGGCACCCGGGCCTTCGCGCCCTCCGGCGCAAACCAGAAGTCGAGCCCGCTCCGGATGAAGAAGTCGTCGCCGGTAACCAGAAGCGGCCGCACCCTGTCGATCAGACGAGCGCGCGCCGGCGACTCCATCCACTTCCGCAGATGAGCGTTCGTCTCGAATCGAATGATGATCGTGTAAGTTCCCGTAAGTCCGGGCACGGGCCGGATGATGTGCCAGTCCAGGTAACCGGGCGCGGCTTTGCAGACCGGCGCGATTTCATCCTGCCACGCTTCGTATTCGGCATGCGCGCCGTCGCGCACTCTGTGCGTGATCACCGCTGTGGCGCCGGTTTCCTGCGGGTCGGCTGTCTTATTCATAGTCCGGTGCATTCTCCAGGCTTCCATTCCGTTCTTCGTCTCGACCTCGAACGAGCCTGATTATAGAGGACCGGCATCATTCCATTCCACTGGTTCCCTGTCGCTTCGTTCCTAAGAAGTTCTTTCATGAAAGACATCACGCCTCCAGCCACCGCGCCAGATTCTCTTCCAGGTTTTCCGCCGTATGATGCTCGAAGTCATTGCCGGTTTTCAGCACCCATCGCAAAGTGTCGAAATATTCGAGCCCGTGATACCAGTGGAGCAGAGCGGGATCGTATCCCATGCGGCGGCAGTAGCGATCTTCCACACCCCGCCCCTGCAGCGCGGGCGTGACGAAGAAAGAGAGCAGGAACTCGAAGATCGGATCGCTGAACGCCGCTCCCGGGAAGTCAATGACACCCGCCAGCTTCCTGTCCTTGACGATGAAGTTCTCGAGCCACAGGTCGCCGTTGCTGAAACGAACGGGCGGCAAAGCCGGCATGGTCGTTTTCAAAGCCTCATACGCTCTCTCCGCGTTCGGAAGCGACGCGCCTTTCAGGAAAGCATGAGCGTCTTCCAGCATGTCGGCGGCTGTTTCCCGCTTCAGGTCGTGTGCGAGGTCGCCCAGTTCATCTTCCGTCACGGCCTGCAAACCGGAGACCGCGTCGAGGTAAAGAGCTTCTGCCCACTTCTCACCCTTCAGCATGCTGTCGAGCAAGGTTTCGCCTTCGATGAAATCGCTGAAGAAGCAGGCACGACCGAGAGCTTCTCCGCGGAGGTCCAGTCCGTAGACCCGGGGTGTGGGAACGGAGGTCGTTTCCATGACCTCGAGAACTCGAAACTCGCGCTCCATGTTCTTCGGGTCCAGTTGAAGTACGTAGAATCGTGTGAGCCCGTTTACCTCGACTTCCAGCCGCCACGGAACCTCGCGCGTGCTTTTCTTCAACTTACAGGCCCGGACGAATTGCACCGGGTGTTTCAGATATCGACTCAGATACTTTTCGCACTCGATGCGATATTCATTGGGATCAAACATCATCCGATCCTGCCCCGGGCCATCACGCGTCCGGCGCGCGCCCTACCCCGCCGACTCGTATGCCTGTTTGATCCAGGCGATCAACTTCGCATCCACGTCCTTGACTTCCGTGAGCTTCACCTTGTACTGGCACATCTGCCCGGGACGCTGCTCCTCCAGACGATCCGTTCCCTCCACGCCCTTCATGTTGAGCCCGACTTCCACGCGGGTGTTGGTCGCGGGACCGATCATCGCGAACTGCTTCTTGCGTCGATAGCTGACGTATGTCTTCTTCGGCGCCTCCTCGAACTCCCCGAACTTCCTGATCGCTTTCAGCAGCTTGTCGTGAATCGGCCGGAGCGCTTCCTTCTTGCCTGTGTAGAGCCCGTCGAGCACCTGATCCGCCGAGACTCCCTTTGCCGGCGCCGCGCCCTTCCCTTCGGCCTTCCGCACGACGTGCACCAGAGTATTGGCGTCCCCGTGCCCCATCTTCAGCTCCGCCTTCAACATGGCGACCATCTCTCCGTGTTTGGAGAGGCCGGAGTCTTTCACGATCTTCGTCAGTTGCTTGAGTGTTTTGCCCGTTCGCTTTTCGATGTTGGCCAGTTGGGTAGCGAGAGCTTTGTCGAGATCGGCCATGAGTCGTTCTCCTCTTCATACGTGCATGTCAT
>JABDJQ010000729.1 GCA_013002425.1 Gemmatimonadota bacterium | reverse complement strand
GGCGTCTATCGATCGACCGACGGCGGCGACAACTGGACGCAGACGCTCTTCGTGAACGACTCGACGGCGTGCATCGATATCGCAATCCATCCCACGAACGCCGATACGATCTTCGCGGCGATGTGGGAGCGCGTGCGCGGCCTGAACTACCGCACGAGCGCCGGCCCCGCGTCGGGGATCTATCGCTCGTACGACGGCGGTTCCAACTGGGTGAAGCTCGCCGGCGGTCTGCCGACGGGGACGGGCGTCGGGCGCATCGGACTCGCGATCTCCCCCGACGCGCCCCGCCGCGTCTACGCCTCGATCGAAACGGCGAGCTCGTTCGACGGCGTCTATCGATCGAACGATCTCGGCACGACCTGGTCGAAGGTCGGCGGCACACAGCTGAACGGCACGACGAGTTCGTTCGGGTGGTACTTCGGGCAGGTTCGCACGCATCCGGACGATGCGGACTACGTCTATCAGTTCGGCGTTTCCCTGAACCGGTCGACGAACGGGGGCTCGAACTGGTCGAACATCACGGACATCCAGCACGTCGATTTTCACGCGATGGCCTTCGACCCGTTCAGCACGCAGCGCATCTTCTCGGGGAACGACGGCGGCGTTTACGTGTCTTCCGACCGCGGCTCGAGCTGGACGAAGCTGTTCAACCAGCCGACGAACCAGTTCTACGCGATCGAGATCGACCCGCACAATCCGGCGCGGCTTTACGGCGGAACCCAGGACAACGGCACGATGCGGACGACGACCGGAGCGACCGACGACTACGAGTCCATCTTCGGGGGCGACGGATTCGTCTGTCTCGTGAGCCCGAGCGATTCGGCCACGATCTTCGTCGAGTATCAGAACGGCAACATGTTCAAGTCGACCGACTACGCGCAGAACTTCAGCTGGGGGTTGAACGGCGTCGACAACGGCGACCGCAGGAACTGGAACACGCCGTATCTGTTCGATCCGAGCAACGATCAGACGATGTACTACGGGACGTATCGCGTATGGAAATCGACCGACGAAGCGAACAACTGGTCGGCGATATCGAACGACCTCACGAACGGCAACCAGGGGGCGAACTTCGGGACGATCACCGCGCTCGCCGTCGCGCCGTCGAACGGCTCGTATATTCTCGCGGGAACGGATGACGGGAACGTGCAGCTCACGACGAACGGGGGCGCGGGACTCAGCTGGAGCAACGTGGCGGGTTCGCTTCCTAACCGCTGGGTCACGCAGGTGGCGTTCGACCCGCTCGACGAACAGGTCGCCTACGTCACGTTCTCCGGGCTTCGCTGGGATGAAGACATCTCGCACATCTACCGAACGGACGACGCGGGCGCGAACTGGACCGATATCAGCGGGAATCTCCCCGAAACGCCGATCAACGGGATGCTCGTCGATCCCGACTACGGCAACATTCTCTACGTCGCCACGGATCTCGGGGTCTACTGGTCGGACGATACGGGCGGAACATGGGCCGTTCTCGGCACGGGGCTCCCCGGCGTTTCGACTTACGAGCTCAAGATGCACCGCGCAACAAGGCTTCTGGTCGCTGGAACGCACGCGCGTTCGATGTGGTCGCTCGACATGAGCCAGGCGACGTCAGTCACGGGGGATGAAGCGCCGGCGCGCGCGAACATCGCGCTGACGGCGGCGCCGAACCCGTTCAACCCGCGCACGACCATACGTTACTCGCTCCCCGAGCGCGGCATGGTCGAACTGGCCGTCTATTCCGTAGCCGGGCGCAAAGTCAGAACGCTCGTGAACGGCGAACAGAGTGCGGGGGATCGATCGGTCGAATGGGACGGGACCACGGACGGCGGAACACCGGTCGCTTCAGGCACTTACTTTGCGCGGGTCGCGAGCGGAACGACGGTCGAAACGACGACGCTCAAACTCGTACGCTGATCGCGCCGGAATCGCTCAGTTGTCGAAGCCGCTCGTTTCCGTGGCGTATTCGTTTACGAGGTTTTCCAGTTTGCCGCGGAACTCGCGCAGCTGGTGATTCGCCTGTGACCGGTACTCGGCTTTGAGCTTCGACGCCTGAGCCGTAGCGGCCGAAAGCAGCACCTGCGCGTTGTTCTTAGCGGCGGTCACGCTCTTTGCGGGGCTCAGCCGCCCCGCGACGGAGGCGAGCATTTCGCCCGCACGCGCCGGAATCGGCATCATGGCGTCCTTCGCCTTGCCGAGTCGTTCGAACACGGTAAGCGCCTCTTCGCAGAACGTCTGCAGCTTCGCGACACGGAGCGACTGCTGCGTGACGGTCACCATATGATGACCCTGAATCGCCAGACGCATCGCGATCGGGAAGCGGCGTGGATTCTTCAGCAGAGTACCGCCCACGAGCTTCCAGTACTCTCTCTTGTATGACGATTTCACACCCTGAATCCAGAACGACCGGAGCGCGCCGATGATCTCGGGGCGCCCGACCTGCCGGGGCCGCATGGCGTGCCGGCCGAGCCGTTTCACGAGCGTGCGCGCGCGCGGGAAGAAATATTCGGCCGAATGGATCGTCGAAACGATCTGCTGATGACGTCGAAAGAGCTCGTCAGGCTCGACCTTGGGAACGAAGCTGAGCTCTTTCCGGAACAGCCCGGAATCGCCCGAGTACTTGATGCCCCGCACCAGACGCCCCGCTTTTTCGAAGCGCCTGTAGTCGGGTGTGTCGCGCAGGACGCCCAGAATACCGACCATCGCCACGGGAATCGCCGCTTCCTGAATGAAGTCGATCATCTGTTCCGCCACGTCGTCCGGATCGGCGTCGAGCCCCACGATGAATCCGGCGGACACTTCGAACCCGTAGCTCTGGAGCGTCTTCACTTTGTCGAGAAGGGAACGGTCTCCCTGCAGATTCTTCTGCGCGCCCATGAACTTGAGGCTCTCTTTCACGGGCGACTCGATTCCGCAGAACACGTGATTGAAGCCGGCTTCGTGCATCGCCTCGAGCAGCTCCGGATCGTCGCTCATGCGAATCGACGCCTGCGTGAAGAACTGGAACGGATAGT
>JABDJQ010000723.1 GCA_013002425.1 Gemmatimonadota bacterium | reverse complement strand
TCGCATCGAGAAGCTTCCCGTCGTGGATCGCGAGGGGTATCTGAAGGGCCTCATCACCGTAAAAGACATCAAGAAGCGCGAGCAGTTTCCGCACGCCTGCAAAGACGATCTCGGACGCCTGCGCGTGGGGGCGGCTGTCGGCGTCGGCCAGGATCGCATTGCGCGCGTCGACGCGCTGATCGAAGCGGGCGTCGACGTGATCGTGATCGATACCGCGCACGGGCATTCGAAGAACGTGCTCCGCGTCGTCGAAGAAGTGAAGCGCCACTACCCGAACATCGAAGTCGTCGGGGGGAACGTCGCGACCGCGGACGCCACGAAGGCGTTGATCGATGTCGGTGTCGACGCCGTGAAAGTAGGGATCGGCCCCGGCGCGAGTTGCACGACGCGAATCATCGCCGGAATCGGCGTGCCGCAGATCACGGCCATCGTGAACTGCTCCGAAGCGGCCGCGCGTCAGAACGTGCCGATCATCGCCGACGGCGGCGTGAAGTACAGCGGGGATATCGCGAAGGCGATCGCCGCGGGGGCGGAGTCGGTCATGATCGGCAGCCTGCTCGCGGGGACGGCCGAGTCGCCCGGCGAGATGATTCTCTACGAGGGACAGTACTACAAAGTGTATCGCGGCATGGGGTCGATGGGGGCGATGAAGGAGGGGTCGCGCGACCGCTACTTCCAGGAAGGGACGCGCGAAGACGACAAGCTCGTGCCCGAAGGCGTGGAAGGCCGTGTGGCGTATCGCGGTCCGCTGCACGACACGTTGCATCAGATGATCGGCGGTCTCCGCTCGGGCATGGGATACTGCGGTTCGGGCACGGTCGACGAGTTCCGCAAGCGCACGAAGCTGATCCGCGTCACCGAAGCGGGCCGGCGCGAGAGCCATCCGCACGACATGACGCTCACGAAAGAAGCGCCGAACTACAGCAAGGGGTAGGCGACGAGACCCGGCTTGATCCATCCCTGCGAACCCGGGACTCCGGGACCGGGCACTACTCTTCCCGCTCTTCGTCCGGCACGGACGACTCTTCGTCGAGCGCTACCGACACGAAGACGGAAACCCCGCTGATCTGAAAATCGGGCGTCGCGAGCCCGCGCACATCGTCGACCGAAAGCGCGGTCCATCTCGCTTTGATCCCCGCCCCCCAGAGACCCAGAAAGAACGGCATCTCGTATCCGGCCGTGACCGCGATTCCGGGGCCTTGCGCGTCCCGGTCGCCCGTATCCCCCTCGCGCAGAATGAACCAGCTCGGGTCCACGGCGTCCGGATTCTCTGCCGTCGTTTTCATGAAGAAGTACTGCGCCATCGCGCCGAGCGACCAGTAATGGCCGTTCGCGCGCTCCCATCGTTTCATGTAGCCGGCCGTGAACGGGAAGCCGAGCATCTGAAGCCGTTTCGGGTCGTTCGATTCGAACGGGATATCGTCGGCCTGCGTGCGCCGCGCCCAGAAATACCCGAAGCCGACGAGCGCCGATCCTCTGCGGTCGCCGAAGGTGAGCAGAAAGTCCCCGTCGTAAGCGATTGCGGGATTCGTGAGTTCGAGGTCGTTCGCCGTCTGTTTGAAATCGCCGGTGTCGTAGAGCGAACCGCCGTTCATGAACGCGATTCCGATATCCGCCTGGACGCCCGGGGGGGCGGCAAGCGATGCCAGCGCGATCACGGCGACTCCGACGAGCGCGCGCGCGCCGTTTCCGGTTCGAGTCTGGTGTCGTTCGTACATGCCGTCAGTATAACGGGCCCGGCTTGTTTCCGAATCGAAAACGGCAGAGGGCGCGGCCGAATGAACGACCGCGCCCCGCCTGTCACCCCCGTGGAGAGGATGAATGAACTCTATTCCCCGCCTTCACCGGAATCCTGCAGCACGAAGTGCACGGTTCGCTCCCTGTCCGGGCGAACCTTGACTTTGTATTTCCACTGCTCCTCGAATCCGCCGGCGGACGCGACCATGTCGTAGCGCCCCGGCTTCAGAGACAGCGAGAAGCCGTCCTGCTCTGCGTTCGTCATCGTTTCCGCCACGAGCACATTCCCGCCGGGGCGATACGCGCGAATCGTAGCGGACACAGCCGGCGTGACCGTCCCGTTCACGACGACCATCCCCATGTCCCCGTCGACAAGAACCTCGCTCGGGGGCTTATTCGGATTGTAACGCGCGCCGTTCGGCTGCTTCGAGGAGTCGATGTTCCCGCTTGCCGACACGTCGGGCGCCGTGACTTCGTTTCCGCAACCGGCGCCGATCAGGATGAGCGCGCACGAGAAGATCGCGACAACGAATGAGAGTGAGCGTGCCATGAGTAACCTCCAGGGCGGTCCGCTTTGCAGCGAGACCAGTTCGAGCAATTGAGGGCTTGGTCCTCGCTCCCTGAAAGTGCAACCGGCGTGCCGGAAAAACGAGTGTGTGTACACGGGCCAAAGTCATCAATCGTTGAAAAAAGAGAAGAAGGTTTCGTGTTGTGTGCGGTCGCGTGATAAAGAGGTTGCGCATGCGCGGGACAATCAGCGCAACGGTTGCACTTCCGATTGACAGGCACACGCGGTCATGGTAAATTCTTATCGAACCCTACAGGGATCGACATGCTTGTAGTTACTTTGAACCAACAGTTCAATTACGGGAGCTCGCGCGCAAGCGCAACTTCAATCGG
>JABDJQ010000714.1 GCA_013002425.1 Gemmatimonadota bacterium | reverse complement strand
GTGCCGGTCACGACTTCGGAAACGCGGTTGTGATAATCGTCGTAGACGTTCTCGCGCTCGGCTTCGCGCACGCGCTGCACCACGACCTGCTTGACCGCCTGAATGGCGTTACGGCCGAACTCGGCGATCGGAAGTTCGATGCGGAGCACATGCCCGACGTCGAGTTCCGGGTCGTATTCGCGCGCTTCCTCGACGCTCGCTTCGAGCACCGGGTCTTCGACGTCGTCGACGACGTTCTTCAGCAGGTAGATGCCGAGATGGTGATTCGCCTCGTCGACGACCACGTCGACTTCCGCCAGCGCACCGTGCTTTTTACGAACGGCCGCGATCAGGCCGGCCTGCAGCGTTTCGATCACGTGGCTCTTGTCTACATTCTTTTCCCGGGCGATCTGCCCGAGGGCCTCGATCACTTCGTAATTCATGATCCTCTCCCAGAGGTCGCGCCGCCCAGATCGAACGTGAGGCGGGCTTTGGTCACTTCTTCGATGGGGATCCGGAGAGATTCGTCGGGAGTGCGAAGAAGAATTTCCTCTTCCTCGAGCCCGTCGAGGATGCCGCGATACTCGCGGACTCCCTCCTCCGGATTGCCGGCGAAGAGCTGAATCTCCCGCCCGGCGAAATGCGTGTATTCTTCCTTCCGGCGGAGCACCCGATCGAGTCCCGGCGAGGAGACTTCGACGGAAAAATCGCCGGGAACGAGCTCTTCGTCTTCCTGCGTGAGAAATAGCGTGAGCAGTCTATCGACGCGAACGCAGTCTTCGATCTTGACGCCCCCTTCGGCGTCGATGAAGAAACGAAGTCTCGTAACGGGCCCGGGCACGGCTTCGATGTCGAGAAGAACGACTCCGGCGCGCGCAATCGCGTCCCGCGTGCCCTGGAAGACCCTTTCCTCGAAATCTCGTACGGCCATCGGCCTCCTCCGAAACAGGGATTCAGGCAAAAAAGTGCCCTCGAATGCCGCGCACACGAGGGTCTTCTTCAAGTTAGCCCCCAGCCGGGGGGATGTCAAGGGCGTTTGTCGGCCTCATAGACGAACTCGAGCAGCGTATTTCCCACTCCCTCCAGCACTTCCGGCGAACACGATTCCGGCAGATCGCGGGTCGTATGCCAGTTCGGATCGCCCGAGCCGAAGATCACCACGCACGGGATTCCGGCGTCCAGAAACGGAACATGATCGTCTTCGGTCTGGATGACGCGGCCGAGGTCCATGCGGTCGGGAAGATGAGTCGCCAGTACGGCGTTCACCGAATCCGTGAGTGCGCGGGCATCCCGCCAGGAGCGGAAGTCGGTGGCGAAGCGCACTCCTTCGCCGCCGGCGAGGTCGACGAGGATGCCGAACTGCGGGCGGAAACCGGTCAGAGGCGCCGAGGCGACGAACGCCCGCGCGCCGAGCGAGAACGTGCGCGGGTCCGCGTAGATGCCCTGATCCTCAC
>JABDJQ010000673.1 GCA_013002425.1 Gemmatimonadota bacterium | reverse complement strand
GATCGATTGAGTTCGGATTTCAAGCCGTACGTAGCCGCCAGCAAGACCATCGCGGAAACGACCGCGCTCGCGATCGGGATCGGACTCTTCATCGGTCTCATCATGACGGCCGCCAACACGTACCTCGGCCTCTACGCCGGCATGACGGTCTCCGCCTCGATCCCGGCCGCCGTCATATCGATGGGCATCCTGCGCGGCATTCTGAAGCGCGGCACCATTCTCGAAAACAACATCGTACAAACGATCGCTTCGGCGGGTGAATCCGTCGCGGCCGGAATCATATTCACCGTGCCGGCGCTGGTACTGACCGGCGCGTGGCATAACTTTCACTACTGGCCGGTCACGCTCATCGGCATCTTCGGCGGTCTTCTCGGCGTGCTGTTCATGATCCCGCTCCGCCGGGCGCTCATCGTCGAGGAAAAGGAACTCATCTATCCCGAAGGGCGCGCATGCGCCGAAGTGCTCGAGGCGGGCGAACGCGGCGGCTCGGGCATGAAGGCGATTTTCGCGGCCATGCTGGTCGGCGCCGGCTTCAAATCGCTGATCGGGGGCGTGGCGATCATCAAGGGGACGGTCGAGTGGGCGACACGCGCCGGCAACTCGCTCCTCTACTTCGGCAGCGACCTCTCCCCCGCGCTTCTCGGCGTCGGCTTCATCGTGGGGCCGAACATCGCGGCTCTCGTCTGCATGGGGGGCGTGATCGGCTGGCTGATCGCGATTCCGATCTACGTGAACGCGACCGGGCTCGAAGGGGTCACGGACTATGTCGCGCACGCGGGGAGCATCTGGAACGCGCAGATCCGTTACATGGGCGTCGGCGCGATGGTCATCGGCGGGCTCTGGTCGATCTGGAGCGTGCGCCACGGCATTCGAAAAGGAATCGCGGGCGGCCTCGGCGGCTACCAGGCCTCGCACGAAGGCGGCGTCAAGCGGACCGACCGCGACATGTCGATGAAGACCCTGGGGCTCATTCTGGTTCTGCTCCTCCCGTTCATCTTCGGCCTCTACATTCATCTCGCCGACGGCGCGCTCGTCGGCATCTCGGCCGGCCTCATCATGACGGTGGCCGGTTTCTTCTTCGTCGCCGTTTCGAGTTACATCGTGGGTCTCGTCGGCAGTTCGAACAACCCGGTATCGGGGATGACGATCTGCACGGTGCTGTTCGCGAGCGGCCTTCTGCTGCTGATGGGTCTCTCCGGCATGACGGGGATCATCGCGGTGCTCGGCATCGCGGGCGTGGTCTGCTGCGCGGCATGCACGGCGGGCGACGTTTCCCAGGACCTCAAGACGGGACATCTCGTGGGCGCCACTCCGGTCAAGCAGCAGTGGACGCAGGTCATCGGCGTCGTCGTGC
Source organism: Gemmatimonadota bacterium (assembly GCA_013002425.1). GTDB lineage: Bacteria > Orphanbacterota > Orphanbacteria > Orphanbacterales > Orphanbacteraceae > JABDJQ01. The sequence continues at coordinate 2,934 of JABDJQ010000673.1, read as the reverse complement.
CCGCGTTCATCATCGCCCCGATTCTGATCGTGCTGCACTCGGCATACGGCATCGGCGACCAGCTGCGCGCGCCGCAGGCCACGCTCTTCGCGAGCCTCACGAGCACGATGTTCCACGGCGGCACGCTGCCGTGGAACATGATCTACTGGGGCGCGGGCATCGGCATCGCGATCATCGTAATCGACCGCTTTCTGCTGCGCGCGGGCGCGACATTCCGCATGCATATCATGCCGGTCGCGGTCGGTATCTATCTGCCGCTCTCGCTCTCGGTGCCGATTCTGATCGGCGGCATCGCGAGCCTTCTCGTCGCGCGGGCGGCCGGCGGCGGCGACAAGGCGCGCGACTCGCAAAGCCGCGGCGTCCTGTTCGCGAGCGGACTCGTCGCGGGTGAGGCGATTACGGGTGTCGTTCTGGCGACGCTCATCTTCTTCAACGTGGCGCTTCCGATCCCGGTTCTCGATTCCCCCCTTGTCTCCGTGGCCCTCTTTGGGGTAGTTGTTTTCTTATTGATGCGGACTTCCGCGAAGCAGTAGAGAACGACAGACCGGCGGCATCGAACACCCGCGATCTCAAATCGGAATTCTGAAAGGAACACCCATGCGATTCGTGTTCGCCCTCGCGGCGATCTTCCTTCTCGTGTCGGAAAGCAGCGCCGACACGCGGTATCTGGACAAAGTACGCGACAGCCGCTTGCAGAGAATCGAAGATCTCGATCGCGCAGGGAACGAAGGCGGCTTCGATCGCGCGGAGGATCTCGTGGCGCTCGGGCGCATCCCGCAGGCGATCGCCCTTGTCGCGGATGAACGCCTGGGCGATGAGGACCCGGCGCGGGCCGCTCTGCTGTGGGCCGACATTCATCTGACGATGTACGACTTCGAAGACGCCGAGCGGGAGATCCGCATGGCCGAAGCGGGCGGCGCCGATCGGGACGCGGTGGCCAGGCTGCGCATTCGTTTATGGAACGCGCAGGAGGATCTGCCGCGCATCGACAGCATGGCCACGCGGCTGCTCACGGAAGACGAGGACTCGCCCGCCGGCCTCATCGGCCGCGGATCGGTCGCGTATCAGACGCTCCGGTACGATGACGCCAAAGCGGACTACGACAGGCTGCTCGCAATCGCCGGGGAGGCCGAAGACCGCGCGCGCGCGCTGCTCGGCCTCGCGAACATCTCGTATCGCGAGAACGACTTCGAGGCGGCGGCGGATCTGCTGACGCACGCGCTCGGCGAAGCGCCGCCCACACCGGGCCTGCTCTACGCCGCCACTCTCGTACTGATCCGCCTCGGCGAGGTGAGCGAGGCGATCGCGCTCGCCAAAGAGGCGTTGCGCCTCGACCCGTATCACGAGGCGTCGCACTATCTTCTCGGCAACGGGTACACCGACCTCAATTACACGGAACTCGAAGAAGCGTATCCAGGCGCGTTTCAGGACGCCGAAGGAAACGCGTATCTCACGGAAGCGCGCAATCTCATGGCGCAGGGCGAACGCGATCAGGCGGACGCGATGCTGCGTAACGTGCGGCGCGCGTTCCCCGACCTCGTCGACTCGGATCTGCTTCTCGGGGTCATCGCGTGGGAGCGCGGCCAGGCGGATTCCGCGATCGCCCGTTTTCAGCAGGCGCTGCACATCTGCCCCGACTACGGGCGCGCGCACAACGCGTTTGCGAAGGCGATGGAATGGAAGAAGCTGCGCGTCAACGTGAACCGCGACATGTATCAGCGCGACCTCGACATGTCCGTCATGCCCGTGATCCCCGGAATCGAGCAGTTCGTGCTGAACTGGGAAGCGCTGAGCGAGCGGCACCAGAAACGGGTGGCGCTTTCGATGACGCAGTGGGCCCGCTTTATCCCGGTGTTGAACGAAGCCGGCGCCACGTACTACATCAAACCGCTTCACGAACGGCTCTCGGAGTCGCCCTTTCTCGACGAACTCGCCGACCTGCGGATTTCGTACGACTCGCGCCTCTGGGACGACGTCCGCGGCTGCGGCGGCTTCAACACCGTAACGGGCGTGGAAGACGTCGAACGCACCGTCTATCAGAAATACAACACGGTCCTTCACGAACTTTCGCATCAGGTGCACTACGTTCTGACGCCCGACGAGAAAAGACGCATTCAGGAAGAATACGCGCGAGCGAAGGAGCAGGAAAAGGCCGGGCAGAAGACGTTCGTTTCACGCTACCAGGGTTCGAGCGTCTGGGAGTATTTCGCCGAAGGGATCAACTCCTACTTCAGCCCGAAGCGGGACGAGTACGATACGCGCGAAATCGTGCGCGAGCGGCTCGAGGAATTCGATCCCGAACTCCTGGCGCTTCTCGAAGAAGTGCTGACCGATACTTCGGTTGCAAAGTACTTCGCGCCGGCGCTCGTCGTGGCCGCGTCGGACAAGCTCGAGAACGGGAAGCCCGAAGAAGCGCTCGCGCTGCTCGAGAAGGCGATCGCGCGTTCCCCCGAAGACGAAGGCGCGTGGACCGGCGTCGCCTACGCGCGCTCGGTGCTCGGCGAAAACCAGGCGGCCGTGCAGGCCGCGCAGTTCGCGGTCGACAAGCATCCGGCCGTTTCGGGCCCGTGGATCCGCCTCGCGCAGGCCGTCTTCCATCGAACCGGCGACCGCAAGGCGCCGATCTCGGTACTCGAAGAGGGGGCGGCGGCAGTGGGCGAAAGCGACCGCTACGACATCGATCACGCGCTCGGTAACGCGTATCTGCGCGACGGCCAGCTGAAACCGGCCGCCGCGGCCTACGAACGCGTGCTGGCGTACCAGTCGGATCACCCGGGCGCGCTCTGGGGGATCGGTCTCACATTCGGCTTCAACGGACGAAAAGAGGAAGCGGAAGGCTATTTCCAGCAGGCGATCAAACGGCGAAACGGCATTCCCGAACTGCGTTCGGATTACGCCCGTTATCTGATTCGTGAAGGACGCCTGGAAGACGCG
>JABDJQ010000660.1 GCA_013002425.1 Gemmatimonadota bacterium | reverse complement strand
GCGCATCGGCGCTCGTGGCGCTCTTCGCGATCGCGTTCGCGGCGTCTGCCGGGACCGATACCCTCAGCGTTCCTTACGCGACAGGCTTCGAGGGAAGCGCGCCCGGCTGGACGCTCACGGGCGGGTGGCACGCGAAAACTTCCCCGCAGTCGATCTCCGTGATCCCCGCCATCGCCGACAGCCTCGTAAATCTCCCTGGCGGCACGTCGTGGCCGTCGCCCGCCGAGGGCACGGGCGTCATGGCGCTTGCCGACGACGCGACCGGCACCTACATCGAACCGTATGACCCGGGAGCCCAGGTCGCGGGCAACGGCGGCGAATCGCAGAGCGCGCGTTCCGACACACTCACTTCGCCCTGCTTCATCGCGCCTTCGGGCGAAACGCTCCGACTCTCGTTCGATACCTGGTGGGAAGTCGAAGCGTTCGACATCTTCGGTTCGGATCTGCTGCAGGTCGAGTATTCCTCCGACGGCGGCGCGAACTGGACCATCATCGACATTCTCTCCGTGCCGGGTTCCACGCCGTCACCGAACCCGGACGACGCGTACTCGAGCGGCGGCATCGGCGCGCCCGGGGTGTGGACGCCCAAGACATACTCGGTGAACACGGGGTCGGGCCTGCCGCAGTTTCGTTTTCTGTTCCGGTCGGGTACGAAAGACCGTAACGGATTCCGCGGCTGGTTCCTCGACGATCTGACCGTTGCCTGCGAAGGGTTGTACGAACCGTATTCCGCCGCGGCGACGGACGACGAGTGCAGTGGCGTACTCGTGACATGGAGCGACAGTTCGACGGCGAATCCGGTCGGGTACGAAGTGGAGCGGCGCGCCGTTACGAGCGGCGTGCGCGATACGATCGCGGTTCTGACGAGTACGTATCTCGATACGGCCGCCACGCCCGGCGACAACTACGAATATCGTGTGCGCGGAGCATCATCATGCGGGCTGACCGGATTCACCCCGCTCGTCGTGGGAAGCGTGCCGGCCGATCCCGAGCCGCCGACCGGAGTCACGGCGTCGGAAGGCGCGTGTGACGAGATCGTGATCGACTGGGTGCTTTCGGCCGCGCCGGGTACCGGGTATGTGATCGAACGGGCGGGGGTGCGGGTCGATACCGTCGGAAACGGCGTGACGAGCTACACGGACATGAGCGCCGCGGGGGGCGCGGACCTCGCGTACAGAGTGGGCACGCTCGGCACGTGCGACCCGGTGTACTCGGCGCCCGACACGGGGAGCCGGCTCGCGGATCCGCCGCCGGTCACGTTCGTGAGCGCGACCGACAATCTGTGCGACATCGTGCGCGTGGCCTGGGTCGCCGTCGCGAACGTCAGCGAGTACATCGTGTATCGCGACAGCGATTCGCTGGCCACGGTCGATTCCCTCACGACGCAATACGAAGACGCCGCGGCCGAATCGACGCAGACGTATTCGTATTCCGTGCGTACGCGCACGGGATGCGGGATCTCCGGCGTCACGACCAGCGACACGGGCACGCGGTTCGGACGCGCGCCCTCGGTCGTGAGCTGCGCGGCGAGCGACAATCTGTGCGAAGAAGTCGTGCTCACATGGACCCCATCGTCCGATCCCGGGAACTTGAGCGGCTTCGCGATTCTGCGGGACGGCGCCGCCATCGATTCCGTGGCGCCGGGGATTACGACCTATCGCGATTCGTCTTCCCTGATCGACGTGCCGATCTATTACGAAATCAACGCCTATAACTCGTGCGGGTATTCCGTGGCGGCGTGCGCCGACAGCGGTCTTCGCGAAACGACGCCGCAGGCGCCGACCGGCGTGGACGCGTCGAACGACCGCTGCTTCGACGTGCGCGTGAGCTGGACGGGCGTCGGCGGCGAGATCGAAAGCTATATCGTGTTTCGCGACGGGGATTCGATCGCCACGGTCGACGTCGCTGACTCCACCGTTTACTACGACACGGCCATCGACTCGGCCGTCGTCGCCACATACACGGTGCGCAGCCGGAGTTCGTGCGGCCTGTCCGCGACGTCGATTTCGAACGGCGGGCGGCGAACCGGCGCCCCGCCGGCCGCGAAGAACTGCGTCGCGAGCGACTCGCTCTGCGGTCGTGTCACGGTCTCGTGGGAGCCGGCGACGGCCCCGGGCACGGTGGTGCGATACGTGCTGTTTCGCGGCGCCGACTCGATCGACGTGAAAACGGCGCCGCCGTATTCATTCACCGACACCGGGGGGCAGGCAAACGTGGCGGTACAATACGAGGTCCGCACCTGGAACGAGTGCGGGTACTCCGTCTCGGCCGCCTCGGACTCGGGGCGCGCGCTCAGCGCTCCCGGCGCGCCGCTCGATTTTACGGCATCGCAGACGCAGTGCGGCGTCGTGGAACTCAACTGGCAGGCGCCGACGAGCGGCGGTCCCGTCGACGGCTACAGAATCGTACGCGGATCTCCTCAGGTTACGATCAACGTTTCGGGAGACTCGCTCCGCTATATCGACACGGCGCCTCCGGACGGCTCCATCGCCTATACCCTGCGCGCGTTCAACTGTGAAGAGTCCGCTCCCGTGAACGCAACCGGGAACACGGTCGATACTCCGCCCGCTCCGCCTGCCGGCTGTTCGCTCGAGCAGGTCGCCTGTACGGGCCATCGCGTTCTCTGGGAACCCTCGCCCGACTCGGTGCGCGGCTACATCATTCGTCGCAACGGAGCCGATATCGACTCCGTCGGGCCGGCCACGAGTTCGTACCTCGACCTCGGGCTCGGCGTCGGAGCGGACTACGCGTACGAAGTCTACAGTGTCAACGATTGCGGCCGCTCTTCCACCGCCTGCGCCGCGGAGAACCGCCTGCCCGGTCCCGTGGCATCGCCCGCGGCCGGTTCCTGTACGGCAACCGATGACAGCTGCGCCGGCGTGTGGCTCGACTGGCAGCCGGCCGTGGTCGGACAGGACGTGGCGTGGTTCAAGATCTACGATGCGGGCACGGGCGCCCGGGTCGACAGCATTCCGTCGAGCGCACGAAGCTATCTCGATACGACCGTGCCGTTCGGGGGCGAACGGCTTTACGCGATCGTGGCGGGGAACGACTGCTTCACGGCGGCTGAAGGGTGCACGATCATGGGCAGTCGCCCGATCCTCCCGTCGGGTCCGGTTACGTGCGGGGCGTCCGACAACATCTGCGACCGCATCGAAGTGTCGTGGACATCCCCGAGCAACGGTATCGAGGAAGGGATCTTCGCCTTCCGCGTGTACCGCAGGGTGAACACGCCGAGCGATCCGTTCGTTCTCATCCACACCGTGCAGCCGCCGAGCATCGGCGCGAATTCCTACAGCGACTTCACTGCGGAGGGCGGGGTCAGCTATCTCTATCGCATCGCTTCCGTGAACGAGTGCGGCGAATCGTCCGGGAGCTGCACGATTTCGGGAAGGCGACTGCGCGTGCGGTCGGGACCGACGCTCACGTCACCCGCGAACAACGCGCGCTTCACGGCCCTCCCGGTCACGCTTCGCTGGAGCGAAGTGAGCGAGATCTCGAGCTACCGGATCGAGCTTTCGCGCGACGCCGCGTTTACGGATCTCGTTCGCGACACGACCGTTTCGAACACATCGCTCGTTCTCGGCGGGATCGATTTCGTTTCGCAGTACTGGTGGCGCGTCTCTTCGGTGAACGACTGCGGCGCCGGCACGCCGTCGAGCGTTCGCTCGTTCTTTCTCGATCGCGCGCCGGGGATCGATATCGTGCAGGGAAGCGATGAGCTGTTCTTCGGGAACGGCGTCGACAGCCTGTTCGCGGATTCCGTGATCGTGATCGAGAACGCGGCGCTCGACTCGATTCTGTGGAGTTTCCCGTCGATACCGGGCTGGATTGCGGTCGAGCCGGCCGAAGGAACGCTTGCGCCCGGCGCCCGCGACACGATTCTCGTCGGTGTCGGCGAGTACCTGTGCGGGCGCCCCGAACACGACACGATCTTCGTCGCCAGCGATCCGCTTCCGCCGGGGCGCGAGAACATTCCGATCGCGGCGTCACTCGCGCCGCCGCCGCGTCCCGCGGGCGACTTCGACTGGAACTGCGCGCGCGACGCGGCCGACGTCGGGCTCATGACGAACACGATCCTCGGTCTGTACGCGCCGAGCGTCGACGAGAGTCTCGGCGCCGACGCGAACCGCGACGGACGAATCGGAGTCGGTGATCTCGTGACGCTGGCCGGCGCGCTCGTCGAGTCGGGTTCGATCCAGGGTGAAACGCTTGGCGGCGACGCGGGCTCCATTCGACTTGACCCGTCGTGGGCCGCGAAAGGCGAGAACGTGCAGATTCTGCGCGTTACGTCCGACGAGCCGCTCCGTGTATTGCGAGCCACGGTGCGTTTCGAAACGGACGATGGCGGCGCCGGCTACAGCACGGGTGATGGTCCGAACGCGAACGCGGGCGGGCTCCCGCTGCTTCGCGCCCCCGAAGGAGCAGGCGAAGTACTGTTCGCGAAGCGGGGCGGGGGGCGCGTCGACGTTCTCTGGTACGGACTCGACCGGACGGAGCGTGAGATCGACCTGCTGCTGGCGGAGCCGGCCTCGGCGCGCGGCGCGGCGATTTCGGTGCGCGTCGAGCGCCTCGAAGCGTTGACAGCGTCAGGGACGCTCGTTCGCACCGGCGAAGACGCTGCCGTTCTTGCGCCGGTCGCTTCGCCGTCGCGCATGCAACTCAGCCGCCCGGAACCGAATCCGTTCGCGCGCACTTCGATCGTGCGCTTCGCGCTCCCCCGTACGAGCGCCGTGCGTCTTCACGTATACGACATTCGCGGCCGGCTGCAGCGCACTCTCGTGAACGGCGAGCTTGCGGCCGGTGCGTACACGCGCGAGTGGGACGGCCGCGGAGACAGCGGCGAAACGCTCGCTTCGGGCGTCTATTTTCTGCGCCTCGAAAGCGGGCGCGAATCGAAAACGGAACGAATCATCCTCTTACGATAAGGATGTCGCGCAATCCGCGTGCGGCGTGATCCGCAGGCGAACCGGCTTCCGATCACCTCTTACGACAGGGACGACCAATGGCGAAGAAAAAGACCCGCAGACGACCGATCCGCTTCGAAGACCTCATGGGAATCGAGCGCATTTCACAGACACGCGTTTCACCCGACGGGCGGCACGCGGTTTACACGGTGACGGTGGCCGATCATAAAGAGAACGAAATGCGTCACACGCTTCGTCTCATCGATCTGCATTCGGGCGACACGCGCGACATCACACCGGGGCCCGGCAATCACAATCAGGCGGCCTGGTCGCCGAACGGAAAGTGGCTCGCGTTCGTTTCGACGCGCGGCGAGAGCGCCGAGGCCCAGGTCTGGGTGATGCCGACGAACGGCGGCGAAGCGCGCCGGGTTACGACCGGCTGGGGCGGCGCGAACAATCCCGTCTGGTCACCCGACTCGAAGCGCATCGCCTTCTCGCGCTCGGTCGTCGTGACATCGAAGTACAAGGGGACCGAAGATCCTCGCAAGGCGACAGCCCCCGAGCGCGCGAAGGTGTTCGCGCTGACGAACGAGAAGTCGAGCGCGCGCACGGCCGACCGCCTTCTCTTTCGTCACTGGGATCGCTGGACCGATTGCGAACGGAATCACGTGATGATCGTCGATGTGCGCTCGGGACGCATCGGGGACGTGACGCCGCACGACTGCGACGCGCCGCCCATTTCACTCGGGAGCGAGATCGACTACGCGTTCAGCCCGAATGGGTACGAGATCGCGTTCGTGATGAATCCGGACGCCGTGGTCGCCCGCTCGACGAACAACAGCGTTTTCGTGCAGAAGATCCGCGGCACGCGCATGGACGGCGCGGCGACGTGCATTTCGACGAGCGAAGCGTGCGACACGCACCCGCGCTACTCCGCCGACGGGAGAACGGTCTACTACCTCGCGATGGACGTTCCCGGCTACGAAGCTGACCGTCGCACCCTCAAAGCGTACGATCGCAAGTCCGGCAAGACAGAGAATCACTGGAAGCGCTTCGATCGCAGCCCCGACAGGTTCGAGATCACGGACGACGGCTCGATCGTGCTGATCGCGCACGACCGCGGCCGCCAGTCGATTTATCGCTACGATCCCGCGAAGCGCGCGATGAAGCAGCTTACGCTCGACACGTACAACGGATCGTTCGCCGCGATTCCCGGGTCGCGCGACCTGCTCGTGACGCGCGAAACGACGACCGAGCCCGCCGACCTCTTTCGTCTGACGCCGGGCGATGGAATCACGCCGTTTACGAAGAGCGCCCCCGCGCCGAAGGGCGCGCCCGCCGACGCAGGCGCGACAGTTGAAAAGCTCACGGATCATGTGGCGTCCGTCGCGCACGTCGACTTCAACCCGGCCGAAGAGTTCTGGTACACGGGCGCCGACAAAGACCCCGTGCACGGCTTCCTGATCAAGCCGCCCCGCTGGGTAAAGGGAAAGAAGTACCCCCTCGTTCTGCTCATTCACGGCGGCCCGCAGAGCGCGTTCGCCGATCACTTTCACTATCGCTGGAGCGCCCAGATGTTTGCGAAGGAGGGCGCCGTCGTCGCGTTCTTCAACCCGCGCGGGTCGACCGGATACGGCCAGAAATTCTCCGATCAGATTTCGGGCGACTGGGGCGGGCGCTGCTACGAAGATATCGAGAAGGGCGTCGACTACATTCTGAAAAAGTACCCGTTCATCGACCGGAAGCGGATGACGGCGGCCGGCGCGAGCTTCGGCGGCTTCATGATCAACTGGATCGCGGGGCATTCGAACCGGTATCGTGCGCTCGCCTGTCACGACGGCATCTTCCAGGCCGAAACGATGGGCTACACGACCGAAGAACTCTGGTTCGAGCAGCACGAGCACGGCGGCATGCCGCACGAAGCGCGCAAGTCGTTCCTGAAGTTCAGCCCGCACCTGCACGTCGACAAGTTTCAGACTCCTACGCTCGTCGTGCACGGCGAACAGGACTTCCGGTGCCCGATCTCCGAGGGCCTCGCGATGTTCACCGCGCTCCAGGTGCAGGGCGTGCCGTCACGCCTGCTCACGTTCCCCGACGAAGGTCATTGGGTGCTGAAGCCCGCGAATTCCGAAGTGTGGTACGAGGAAATGATCGGCTGGCTCATGAAGTTCGCGTAGGGGAAGCTCTGGCGCGAGAGAATACGCGAACTTGAGAGGTCGTGTCTTCCGAATTGCGGCCCTCTAATACAGCGCCAGAATCGCCCGCGCGCGGAGCGCCGCCGGATGCTGTCCTGCCG
>JABDJQ010000817.1 GCA_013002425.1 Gemmatimonadota bacterium | reverse complement strand
CATGCCGGGGCGCAGATGCCGCGCGACCGCGATCGTGATCCACGTCTCCCAGAAGCCGTTCATGAGCATGTGCGGCGTGAGGCTCAGGTCGCGGGTGTCGACGTACATCAGATAGCGCGTCAGGACGCGGCAGATCGATTCGTTGTCGCCGAGCGCGGCGGCCTGCGCCCAGAGCGTCGCGAGTTCCTCGATGCGGGCGCGGGGCTCCGTCTTGAGCGCCGCGACATCCAGCTTCGGGATCGAGGCACCCGGGGAACCGGTTCTGGCGGCGAACTCGGCCGCGAGGCGACTGCGGATCGTCATGTTGCTGCTTTCTGCCAGGCGGGCGCGGCCGCGTGGCCGCTACTGATTCATCAGATCCGTAGTATACGCGATATTGACCGCCTTGCCCGTCTCCCGCGCGGTTCGGATCGCGTCGGCCAGGGTCGCGAGGCGGGAATCACCGGGATTCTCGGCCAGCCCGAGCCGGATCTGCTCGGCCGCTTCGCCGAGACGCCGGCCGTTGATCAAGGCCACGGCAAGCTCGCCCCGGTTCGCGTCAACGGCCCATCCCAGGTCGATCAGGCGCTCGAAGACCTCGGCCGCGTCATCCCATCGCTTCTCGAGCATGTACGAGGTCGCGATATACTGGTACGCGATCGGCAGATCCGGCGAATGGTCGAGCGCGGCCTGAATGATCCGGCGGCCCTCCTCGTACCGGCCCTGCTGAATGAACGGGCGCGACCTTCCCACCATGACCTTTGCCTCCTGGCGCTTCTGAAAGGCCGCCATCGCGTCCTTCGGGTCCACGAGATCGTCCCACGAATTCGTGTCGGGCGTCTTGCGATCCGAAGTCAGATAGCCGAGCGCCTCGAGACGTTCCCTCTGCGCTTCTCCGATATCGCCCGTTTCCACTTCCACCGGTTCCGTTTCGGCCTCGGCGCGAAGATGCGCGCGCAGGATCGCTTCGAGATCACCCGCCACACCCGGCTCGCGCTCGTAGAGGTTCGTCAGCTCGCCCGGGTCCGTATTCATATTGTAGAGCTCCGGCTTCGGCGCGCCGACGAGCTTCCATTCGGGCGTGCGTATCGCGCGCGTCGGCGCCCATCCGTAGGCGAAGTATCCCAGAAACGCTTCGGAGTAGATCGGCTCGGGGTCGTACGGAGCGTGCGCGTCATGCAGCAGTCCGGCCGCGGCGAACGAACGCCCGTCGATTTCGTCGCGTCCGTCGAACGGCACGTCAACGAGGTCGCAAACGGTGGGCAGAATGTCGATCGTGCGAACGAAAGTCGTGACCACTTCGCCCTCGGGCACGCGCCCCGGCTGCGACACGATCAGGGGCACGCGGATCGTGGCGTCGTAAACGAAGAAACCGTGCTCCGCCTCGCCATGCTCGTTCATCGCCTCGCCATGATCCGAAACGAAGACGACGAGCGTGTTCTTTTCGATGCCGCGCAGTTCGAGCCCGGCCAGAAGCCGCCCGATCTCCGCGTCCGTGAACGCCACTTCCCCCTCGTACGGGCGCCCGGCGTAGCGCGAATTCCACGGCGGAGGCGGGTCGTACTGTGAATGCGGGTCGAAGTAGTGCGCGAGCAGGAAGAACGGCGCGTCGGCCCCCTTCTGCGTGTCGATCCACTCGAGCGCGAGGTCGGTGACATCGTTCGCGCGGCGCTGTCCGCGGTCGCCCACCGTCGTGATGCCGCGCGCCCGCAACTGCGGATCGAAAACCGCGAGCGAACCGGGATACTCGTCTTCGTAGTAGTCGAAGCCCTGCGCGAGATTGCGGTCGCTTTCGAGCACGGCCGAACCGAGCACCGCGCCCGTCGCGTAGCCCGCGCCCTTCATGATCTCCGCGAACGTCGTGAAGCCGTCGGCCAGGTTCGTCTGATTGTTGCGCACCTGGTGCTTGTACGGGTAGAGGCCCGTCATCATCGTCGTGATCGAAGGCAGCGTGAACGGCGCCTGCGTGAACGCGTTCTCGAAACGCACCCCGCGCATGGCCAGGCGATCGAGATTGGGCGTGCGCACCGCGCGCGAGCCGTAGCAGCTCAGCATGTCCCAGCGCAGCGTATCCACGATGATGAAGAGCACGTGCGGGCGGGCGGAACCGCCGCCGCACGAAAGGACGAACGGAAGCGCGAATACGAACGCGAGAACGAGCGCGAGCGGGCGCGGCATGACGGCGTAGCGGATCATCGTTTCATGCTAGGATGCATGCGCGCGCGGGTCAACCGGACTGCGCCGAATCGAGGACTCGATGCCGTGGAGGATGATTCCGACACCGTGAAACAGACGAGCGCCAGCATCCGCAGCCCGAAACCGAACGAGAGGCCGATCGTGATGCCTTTGATGACGGCGATCGCGATCCTGATCGTGTCCCTCGTCATGACCGGCGCCGGGTGCTCCGATCGCGAGCGGCCCGCCCCCCTCTTCGAAACGATGACCGACCGGGACGCCGATTTCGATTTCGGCGTGCTGCGCGACAAGAAGATACTGCTCGATCCCGGGCACGGCGGACGCTACCGCGGAACGCAGGGGCGCGAAGGCCTCGAAGAGTGCACCGTGAACCTTGCGGTAGGGC
>JABDJQ010000620.1 GCA_013002425.1 Gemmatimonadota bacterium | reverse complement strand
TATGGAAAGAGGAGGGCGTGTTCTTCGCGGGCGCGGTGACGATCGGCCCGCTCCTTCTCATCTTCAATCCCCTTCTCGTTCCCGTGCTCGCGAAGATCGCGGGGTATCTCGTCGCCCGTCTCGCATGGTTCGGGGGATACGCCCTCGTCTGGGGGGCGCTGCTCGGATACTGGTTTCGCGACCGCGCGCCGGGCGGGCGGAGCACGGCGCTCGCGAAGGGAGCGGGGATCGCGGCGCTGCTCGTATTTCTCGGTACGCTCACCCTCGGCGACCGGCAGGAGGACTGGCGCAAGCTGCAATGGATGCGTACGACGCCGCGCGCCGAATGGCGTGTGGAGACCTGGCGCGATCTGGTCGGGTTCATGAACGCATTGCCCGCAGGCTCGCGGATCGCGTCCGATCCGCTGACTTCGTACATGATCCCGGCGTTCACGTCGCACAAGGTGACGACGCTTCTCGCGCAACACTCCTCACCGGCGGACCCGACCGCTCCCGCTCGTCTTCAGGACGCGGTTCGCATCTTTTCACCGTTCACGAGCGCGCGCGAAACGTGGGACGCGATCCGGCGTCAGGACGCGGATTATCTGGTGCTGAACTTTCGTTTCGAGAGGCCGGTCGTTCTCTTCTACGGCGGGATCGATCCCGCACTGTACGAGGCGACGCTCGCGAAGTTCAGAAACGATCCCGGCCGCTACGAAGAGATCGCGGACACGGATCGCTGCCACGTGTTCCGGATCGTGAAGGACGCGCCGCCGCCGGAGCCGAATGTCACGGAAGCGCGGACTAGCGGTACCCCCGAGGTGTCCGCCCTTCCCGCGGATGCCGTGAGGATCGCTCCGAACGCGAGTCCGGCCGGCATTCGACTGCTGGCGGCCTCGCTCGGCGCGACGACGGTGTCGCCCGGTGACACGGTTCCGCTCGTTCTCTACTGGACGCGGGGAGAGGGGGAGATCGGCCCGATCCCGGAAAGGCTCTACCTGCGACTCGACAGCCGCGAGCCGGGGGCGATCGATCGCGATTCTCCGATCGGCAAGCTGACCCGGAAATGGAGGCAGACCCGCGACGGGAGGCTCTTCCGGGCGCGGACAAGCCGAAACCTCGTACGCGGGAGCCTGCCCGCCTTTCTCTGGCGTCCGAACGCGATTCTCGTCGATTCGATCGCGATCCGGGTCCCGGCGCGCATGGCGCCGGGCCGGTACGACGTGGAAGCGCTGCTGCGGCCGCACGCGCACATTCAGGTCTATCACTGGAGCGACTTCCTCCGCGAAGAGGATTCGTTCAGCGGTATCACCGTCGGAGAACTGGAGATACGGCCCTGAAACTCTCCAGAAATCCGGAATCCCGTCCGAAAAGAGGAACGACAGAGAGGGTTTACGCGAATCGCAACGCGTCATACACTTTTACATGACCTGTGCAATCGGGACGCCCGTATTTTAAGGAGAGAAATGAATATTCCGTTCGTCGACCTCAAGTCGCAGTACGCAGGCATTCGTGACGAAGTTGCCGAAGCTGTGCAGGGGATTCTCGACAACACCGCGTTCATCGGCGGCAAGCCGGTCAAGGATTTCGAAGAAGCGTTCGCCCGCATGGAAGGCGCCCGCTTCGCCGTGGGAACGAGTTCCGGTACGTCTTCGCTTCACGTCGCGCTCGAAGCCGCCGGGGTCGGCCCCGGCGATGAAGTCATCACCGTGCCGAACACGTTCATCGCGACGGCCGAATCCATCAGCCAGTGCGGCGCGAAGTTCCGGTTCGTCGATATCGAGCCGCTCCGCCACAACATGGATCCCGCGAAGATCGAAGCGGCCATCACGCCGAAAACGAAGGCGATCGTGCCGGTCCATCTCTACGGCCAGCCTGCCGACATGGACCCGATCCTCGCGATCGCGAAAAAGCACGACCTGCTCGTGATCGCCGACTCCGCGCAGGGACATTGCGCGACATACAACGGTAAGAAGATGGGCGAGCTCTGTCTCGCTTCGACCTACAGTTTCTACCCGGGCAAGAACCTCGGCGCGTACGGCGACGCCGGCGCTCTGGTCACGAACGACGAGGCGCTCGCGAAGAAGGCCGCGCAGCTGATCGACCACGGGCGCTCGGGCAAGTACGAGCACAATCTCGAAGGGTACAACTACCGGCTCGACGGGATTCAGGCCGCCATTCTGCACGTGAAGCTGGGGTACATTCAGAAGTGGACCGAAGCGCGTCGCGCGGCGGCATCCCGCTACCGCGAACGCCTGGCTTCTCTTCCGATCGAAGTGAATCAGGAGGCGAAAGACTCGCGCCACGTCTATCACATCTTCTCCGTGTTTCACGAAGAGAGAGACCGGCTGCGTGAGGGACTCGAGGCGAAGGGCATTGCCGCCGGAATCCACTATCCGATTCCGCTGCATCTGCAGGAGGCGTATGCCGACCGCGGCTACGCGAAGGGAGATTTCCCTGTTGCCGAGAAGAGCGCGGCCACGCAGCTCTCTCTGCCCATTTTTCCGGAACTGACGAAGGACCAGATCGACCACGTCGTCGATACGCTCGGATCGCTCCTGTAGCAGACCGGCACTGATCCCTTGCGCGGAGACCATGTTGGATTCCAAACTCGCATCGTTACGGAGTCGCCGTTCGCGGAACCGCGCACTCCTGCTCGTCCTGAGCGATATGATCGTGGTCGCCGCCAGTTTCCTGTTTGCCTACTGGTTCCGGCTGCAGTCCGGCTTCTTCCTGCGGACCATTCCGCTCGAGTCGTACCATTTCCTTTCGCTCGGCGCGGTCTGCCTCGTCTGGGTGATGATCATGAGCGCGCACGGCCTCTACCGGCGCGAGGTGTATCTGTCGGTCTTCGATCAGATGGTCGGCATCTTCAACTCCGTGAACCTCGGCGTTCTGCTCGTTCTCTTCCTCGCCTTCCTTACGAAGTTCGACTACTTCCTGGAGCGGCGACTCGTGCTGCTCGTCGCGTGGGTCCTGGCGATCACGCTGCTCACGGGAACGCGCGTCTTTCTCTATCGCGGGCTCTTTCTGACGCGCATCGCGAAGGATCCCTTCCGATGCCGCATCCTGATCGTGGGCGCCGGCGAAACGGGCACGCAGTTCCTGCATCTCGTGCGTCATACGAAGGACCACGTGTACGACGTCGTCGGTTTTCTCGACGACGATCCCGCGAAGCAGGGTACGAAGATCGAAGATGTTCGCATCCTCGGCACCGTCGATAACATCGAGGACACCGTGGCGCGGCTCAATATCGAACGCGTGTTCGTCGCCGTGCACAGACCGGGGCAGAACGAGCTGATCGATCTGATCTCGCGCTGCATGCGATCGAAAGTGCCGGTCAAGATGATCTCGGATCAGTTCCACATGTTCGCGTCGGAAGGCGCGATCGAACGGATCGACGGCGTGCCGACACTCGCCGTTCGCGATACGCCGATGACGGGTTTTCACTTCCTGATGAAACGACTGTTCGACGCGACGACCGCGGGTGTGCTTCTGATCGTGCTCGCGCCGCTCTTTCTCGTGCTCGCGATTCTCATCAAGACGATCGGCGGGCCGGGCCCGGTTCTCTTCAGGCAGACGC
The DNA here is from genome assembly GCA_013002425.1 of Gemmatimonadota bacterium. Lineage (GTDB taxonomy): Bacteria > Orphanbacterota > Orphanbacteria > Orphanbacterales > Orphanbacteraceae > JABDJQ01. The sequence goes on along the minus strand of JABDJQ010000620.1, from coordinate 2,352 downwards.
GGGCGGGACAGGGCGGAAGGCCGTTCAACTTCTACAAATTCCGCTCGATGCGGACGGACATGGACGACGCGGTGCACCGTGACTACGCGAAGAACTTCGTTTCCGGCGAGGCCAAGGCAACTGCGGAGTCCGAAGCCGACACGCCCGTTTACAAGATGAAACGCGATCCGCGCGTGACCGGAATCGGCTGGATTCTGCGTAAGACTTCGCTCGACGAACTGCCGCAGCTCTTCAACGTCGTGAAGGGGGAGATGAGCCTGGTAGGGCCGCGCCCCCCGATTCTGTATGAATTGCAATACTACAAAGAGTGGCACCGGCGGCGCCTCGACGCGAAACCCGGCCTCACCGGACTCTGGCAGGTGAGCGGGCGGAGCAGCGTGCCGTTCAACGAAATGGTGCTTCTCGACCTCTATTACATCGATCACTGGTCCTTGAAGCTGGATTTTGAGATCATGTTGCGCACCGTCCCGGTTATACTGTTCGGGAAGGGCGCTTATTAAGTGAAAGGACACCAATGCACAACATTGCCGTGATCGGGTGCGGATACTGGGGGCCGAACTTCGTTCGGATCTTCACGCAGATGCCCGGATCCCAGGTCAAATACGTCTGTGATCTGAATCAGGATCGCCTCGACAAGATGAAACTCCTCTATCCGCACGTGACGACCACGACGGACATGAACGATATCTTCCAGGATCCCGACGTCGACGGCGTGGTGGTTGCCACTCCCGTACGCACGCATCATCCGATCGCGAAGAAATGCCTCGAAGCGGGGAAGGCCACGCTGATCGAAAAGCCGATCTGCGCCTCGGTCGAGGAAGCGGACGACCTGATCGCCACCGCGAAAGAGAAGAAGGTCGCCCTGATGGTCGGTCATACTTTTCTCTTCACCGCCGCGGTCAACAAGGTCAAGGATCTGCTGAACAAGGGCGAAATGGGCGACGTGCACTACGTGAATTCGACCCGCGTCAATCTCGGGATCTTTCAGGAAGACATCAACGTCATCTGGGATCTCGCGCCGCACGACATATCGATCCTGAACTTCATTTTCGATTCGGATCCGACGAGCGTCTCCGCGCACGGCCGCGACTACATTCAGAACGGCGTCGAGGATGTCGCGTTTCTGACGCTTCACTATCCGAACGGCAAGATGGCGAACCTGCACGTCAGCTGGCTCGACCCGTGCAAGATCAGGCGCACCACGTTCGTCGGCAGCAAGAAGATGGTCGTATACGACGACGTCGAACAGCTCGAAAAGATCCGCATCTACGACAAGGGCGTCGACGTGCAGCCGCACTACGAAACGTTCGGCGAGTTTCATCTCGCGTATCGCTTCGGCGACATCTTCACGCCGAAACTGGACGACCGGGAGCCGCTGAAAGCGGAGGCCCAGGAGTTTCTGAAGGCGATCGAAACGGGTCGCGCGGAACGCGCCACGGGGGAAGAGGGACGTTCGGTGGTCCGCGTCATCGAAGCTGCCTGTGAGTCGATCAAGAAGCAGGGCGCCCGGATCTCACTCTCATAAATGACTGCACACCGTATCCTGTATGTTTCGAGCGGCCGCACATTCGGCGGCGCGGAGCAGGTCATGCTCTCGCTCGCGACCGCGTTCGCGAAAGCAGGATGCGATGTGCGGGCGATCCATCATCCCGGGAACACGATCCTGGCGGACGAGATCGCGCGGCGGGGACTGGGCGGCCGCGCGTTTCCCGAGATCGCGCGCCGCGCCGACGCGAGCGCGTTCACGGAACTCGTGCGTGAGTACGCGCCCGACCTCGTGCATATCCATCGCACATGGCCGCTCTCGGACCGGCACGCGGGCCGCGGCGCCCGGAAAGCCGGCGTGCGTGTCATTGCAACCGAACATGTCCGCATCGAAGAGGCGGGGCTTCGCGACAGGCTCGCGAAGCGCGTGCTTTCACGCTACGACGACCATGTGATCGCCGTTTCGAATGCCGTGCGGCGTTCGCTGACCGGTTTCTGGGGCGTCGACCCGGCGCGCGTCGTCACGATCCCGAACGGCGTGGATGTGGCTCCTTTCGCACGGCCGCGCGTCCCGGCAAGCGCAGGCAGGCACTTCTCGGGTCACGTTCCGTTTCGGATCGGCGCGATCGGGCGACTGGAACGGCAGAAGAACATGACCGCGCTCGTCGATGCGTTCGCGCGCGCCCGCCACGCCGGTCTCGACGCGGAGCTCTGCATCGTCGGCGAAGGCTCGGAGTCCGCCCTCATACGAAGCGCGATCGAATCGGCCGGCCTGGGCGATCGAGTGAAGATCCTGAAGCGCATCGACGACGTTCCCGGGTTCCTGGCCGAACTCGACCTGTTCGTACTGCCGTCGCTCTGGGAGGG
>JABDJQ010000578.1 GCA_013002425.1 Gemmatimonadota bacterium | reverse complement strand
TCTGGTATCGGATGATGATCGAGGGAGCCACCGTCGAGAGCATACGCGCCGCTCGTTGAGACTTTTATCCGGAAGTGCATTCCTGCTAGACTCCGGATGGCTGCCGGGCGAATCGAATCGAGGAGTGCCATGAGCAAGAATCCAACGAAGAAGAGCGGCGCACGCGTGATCGAACCCGTCAAGGCGAAGCGCAAGCGCATGAACAAGAAGGTGTATTTCGACGAGCTGTACCGGCTTCAGATCGAGCTGGTCAAGCTCCAGGAGTGGGTCAAGCAGGAGAAGCGCAAGGTCGTCGTTCTGTTCGAGGGGCGTGACGCCGCCGGCAAGGGAGGCGTCATCAAGCGCATCACGCAGCGACTGAACCCGCGTTTCTGCAAAGTCGTCGCGCTTCACACCCCCACCGAACGCGAAACGACGCAGTGGTATTTTCAGAGGTACGTGGCTCATCTGCCGGCGGCAGGCGAAATGGTGCTGTTCGATCGGAGCTGGTACAACCGCGCCGGCGTCGAGAAGGTGATGGGCTTCTGCACGGAAGACGAGTACCGCGAGTTTCTGCGTTCGTGTCCGGAATTCGAGCGCATGCTGATCCGCTCCGGCATCACGCTGATCAAGTACTGGTTTTCGGTGAGCGACGAAGAGCAGGAGCGGCGCTTTCAGGCGAGGAACGTCGATCCGACCAAGCGCTGGAAGCTGAGCCCGATGGATCTGAAATCGCACGAACTCTGGGTGGAATACAGCAAGGCGAAGGACGCCATGTTCGCGCACACGGACATCAAGCAGTCTCCGTGGTATGTCGTCGAGGCCGACAGTAAGCGACGCGCCCGTCTCAACTGCATCCGGCATCTTCTGAGCCTGTTCCCGTACGAAGACCTGACGCCGGATCCGATCGAACTGCCGCCGCGAGAGAGCTCCGTGGGCTATGTGCGCCCTCCGATCAGCGACCAGACGTTCGTACCTGACACAACCTGAAAGAGCCGCCCGGGGAGGCATCATGGACTCGCGAAGCAGAAAACGGAAGAAAGGGGTCGCGCCGAAATCGAAGAAGTCGACGGCGGGCTCCAAAGCGCGCATACGTGAACTCGTGCAGCGCGTGGATGTCGGCACGCGTCGCATGAAACTCAGCAAACGCATCAAGAAGATCCAGGAAGAGATGCGCAGCAAAGACGTCGGGAAGCTCGTCGATGCGGCGCTGTCGAAACACTTCGAAGCCGAAGAGCTGCAGCCGTATCAGGCCGAACTGATCAAGCTGCAGCAGCATCTCGAAAAGACGAAGCGAAAGATGATCATTCTCTTCGACGGACGCGACGCTTCGGGGAAGGGGGGCACGATCCGGCGCGTCGCCCGCTACATGAACGAGAAACATTATCGCGTGGTCGCGCTCGGCAAGCCGACGGAGTATCAGCGAACGGAACTGCACTTCAAACGTTACATCGAGCAGTTCCCGCACGCCGGAGAGATCGTCCTGTTCGATCGCAGCTGGTACAACCGCGCCATGGTCGAACCGGTCATGGGTTTCTGCACGAAGCAGCAGTATCGCGAGTTCATGCGCCAGGTGGTCGGCTACGAAGAGAGCTTTCTCGCCGATCGCAAGACGTACCTCGTCAAACTCTATTTCTCCGTCTCGAAAGACGAGCAGAATCGCCGCTTCGAGCGACGGAAGAACGACCCGCTGCGCCACTGGAAACTGAGCGAAGTGGATCTGCAGGCGCAGGAGCAGTGGGACGAATTCACGCTGGCGAAATACAGGCTGCTGAAGAAGACCCACACCGACACGACGCCGTGGCACGTGATCCGCTCCGACGACAAGCATCTCGCGCGCCTCGAGACGATGAAGACGATTCTGCGCGAAGTGCCGTACCGTGGCAGGAGCCGCAAGCTGAGCTTCGAGGCCGATCCCAATATCGTGATCGACGGGGCGCTCGAGATCAAAGTGATGGAAGCGCAGCGCCGGAAGACGGGCAAGTACGTCAGCTGAGCCGGAGACGGCAATCGCCCCGCCTCAATACTCGTTGAACCAGTTGACCTCCATGCCCGACTGATCGCTTTGACCATAAAGTGTTCTGATCCTGAAGTGGCGCGACAGGATGTAGTCGAGGCTGATGAAGAAGACCGAGCTCTCGATCGCCTGTTCGTATTCGAGCAGGACCTTCCGGCTCACATACTTGCCGAGAACGAGCGAAGTGCCGCCCGAGTCGCCGCTCGTGCTTCGGATGCGAACCAAGTCCACGCCGAGCTGATCCGCGAGCTTCGCTTCGAGCTTGCCGGTGCCGAAGACGGTCGCGATGTCGGTCGCGCGCCGCTGCACCAGATCTACCTGATTGTTGTTCAGTTCCTCGAGAGGCCGCCCGAAGAGAAGGAACGACATGATGTCCCCTTCGGGCATCGGCGGCTCCGACGTGAGCGCGAGTTCCGGCTCGAGCAGAGTGCCGCCGACGGCGAGCCGCACGAGCGTTCCCTCGAGATTGATCGCCAGGCGGATGTCGAGCGCCGGATTCAGCTCCTTGTCGCCGTAGAACACGATGCTCCCCGACTCCATCCGAAACGTCCTTCCGAGAAGCACGAACGTGCCGCGTGTCGCGTCGAGTTCTCCTGTCACGACGGGCGCGCCTTCCCTGTAGCCGAGGGAAAGGTCGCCGCTCAGTTCGACGTCGAGCCCCTGGCCGCGGATCCAGAGCCCCGAAGGAATCGAAAGGCCGATTTCGACGTCGGGGTCGAGGGAGGGTCTCACGGCGGCCGGACCGTTCGGAACGATCGCGGCGGCGCTGTCGGCCCCGGCGCGCGCGGCATACTCGGGAATCTCCCAGAGCACCGCGTCCCCTTCGGCGGGAAGCAGATTCTGCGGGTCTTCGGGAATGCGGAGCACGCCGCGGTCGATCGTCACGTCTCCGCGGACGCGGGGCACCCGTCGCGTGCCCGAAAGTCGCAGCTCGCCCCGCCCCCGAATCTGCGAGCGGTCCGCGGTCTTGATGCTGAGCTGCTTCGTTCGAAACGTGCCGGAAAGCGCTGGATTTCCGACCGGCCCTTCGGCGCTCAGTTCGAAACGCACGTCCCCTTCCGCCGACGAACCGGCGGGGAACCACCGCGCATAGTCTTCGAGGCGCAGTTCCTGCGTCTTCGCGTCGAGGAGCAGCGTGCCGGTCGAGTCGCGCGTGACTTCGAACGGATAGAGGCGAATACGGGTCGGATCTCTGAGCGTCGCTTCGGCGACCGGGCGTCCGGACTGCCGCACGTCGACCCGGGCCTCGAGCCCGCCGTTTTCGAGCGAGTTCGCTTCGACGAGCACGCGATGATCGGCGAGATTCGGAAGCGATGCGAACGTGACCGAGGTCGACCCTTCGAATGCCGGGCTTGACGCGGACCCCGCGATCGTAAACGCGCCGCCGGCTTCGGCCCAGGCCGTCTGCTCGCCCCGCCTTGCGGGGAGCGGCACCGGGAGTTCGTCGAATCGAAGCGCGACGTCGACCGGCCCGTCGAACGGAGTGAGAGCCGGCGGAAATACGCGTGTTCGAATCGGGAGCCGGGTCTCCAGCGTAAGCAGATTGCCGGGACCCGGATCGCCGGGGCCGTTCGCGTCGTCACCCGCATCGATGCGGGCGACGATTCCCGTTTCGGAGCCCTCGAGTTCGAGACGCGCGGTGACGTTCTGCTTCGGACCGAGATCGAGTCCGTCCGCGCGCGCCGTGAGCGTGAGGCGCTCCGGGCCGCGCGCGGTCACGTCGAGTTCGATCCTGTCCGGCGCCGTGCCGGCCGGGAGGTCGGGCGCGAAGCCCTCCGGAAGCGCGAGCGAAGCGTGCGCGGTAAGGTCCGCGCTGTCGGGAGTCGCGAAGCCGTCGATCCGAATCGCGCCCATCGAACCCGCGAGATCGAGATCGACGACCGTCAGTCTTTCGGATTGCGGGTCGAGGCGAATCTCGAACGCGCGCCGGGTCCCGAGCGTTCGTCCGAGATGCGCGACGCCGAGAGAATCGCCGCGCACGATCAGGAGCGGTCCGTCACGGTCGATCGACGCGCTCAGACTCGTGCGCAGATCGGGTCCCTGCGCGTCGAGTGTGACGCGCCCTGGAAGTCCGGGGGCCGTGAACGGTCCCCGCCAGCCGACCGTCGCGCGGTCGAGTGAAACATCGCCCACGCGGGATCCGCTTCCGAAGCGCAGCGCCGCGATCAGCGAGTCGCCGCTCCTCTCGGCGTTGCCCGTGAGCGAGTCGACCGCGAAGGACGGGCCGCGCGCGAAACCGCTTAGCGTCACCCGCACGTCGGGAGAGGAGGGCGTGCCCGACGCGACGAATGATCCTTCGACGCGCAGCGAATCGACCGGCGCGGAATCGGGGACGAAGTCGAGAATTCCCGTCGTCAGTTCGTACGCGCCGTCGAGCGCGAGTGAATCCGGCGTGACCCGGCCCGCCGCCCGCACCCTGAGTCCGCGGAGCGCGACGAGCGACGAGTCGATTCCGTACTCCTCGCCGTCGACGAACCCGTGCGCGGCGACCGAATCGATCCACCCTTCGGGCCGCAGCATGATCGAAGCGGCAACCAGCGGGTCCGTCTCGAGGCCGCTGCCGTCGAGCACGATTCTGCCCGCGAGCCGCCGGCCCGATTCGACGGGGAGCGCGGGAGAGAGCACGCTCGGACCGGGCAGGTCGAAGTCGAGCGCCACGCTCGCCCGGGCGCCGGACGCGCTCCTCGTATAGTCGGCGGCGCCGTCGATCACGAACGAACGCTCGCGTGACCAGCGAACGCGAAGCGTGTCGCGCGATGCCGGCTCGATGCGGCGCACGAGCGCGGCGGGAGGC
>JABDJQ010000567.1 GCA_013002425.1 Gemmatimonadota bacterium | reverse complement strand
GGCGCGCTCGGTTACTATACAAAGGCAAGTGGCTGGCTTCCCGGGCCGATCACGCGTTTCATGATGCCGATCGCCGGAGTCGCCATCTCCACGCTGAGCCGCCTCGTCGATCAGCCGGATCGTTTTCGCGCTTACTTCAAGCAGGGAATCCTCATCATTGCGCTGATCGGGATTCCCGCGATCGCGTTCATTTCGTACGATGGAAATCAGCTTGTTCTGTTTCTGCTCGGGGATCAGTGGTTCCCGACGGTGCCGGTCTTTCGCCGTCTGGCGCCGGCCGCGCTGGCGGCCCTCGCACAGATGGGCTTCTACTGGGCCTTTCTCTCTCTCGGACACACCGCCCGGCAGCTCCGCTGGGAGATCTTCTCGACTTCCATCACCGTGGCCGGTATCGCCTTCGGAGTACGCTGGGGAATCGAGGGCGCCGCTCTCGGCTATTCGATCGCGAGCGTTCTTCTTCTGCCGCCCGGCGCGTGGTACTGCTTTCGCGGAACCATGCTCCGCGTGAGCGATCTGACGAACGCGTTTCTTCTCCCCGTCACAGCCTCCCTGGTCGCGATGGGGGTTCTCTACGCGGCGCACGTCAACGTCTCGTTTCCGGCGGTAAACGTTCTCCGTCTCATGCTCGATGCCGCCTTGTTCTCCCTCGTCTACATGACCGCTCTCCTCTCCCTCCCGCGGGGCCGCCGGGCGGTGTTCGGTGTGGCGCGGCTTCTGAAAGATCTCCGGCGGGCGCGACAGTGAGCGTCGGATCCCGGTACCGAGTTCGCGCACGGGGCTTTGTAATCTAGTATGCTGGTACCCGGCTCGTCACGAAGCGGAACTCGATCAAAACGGTATTTCCGGGCCAGCGATCTGCCGATCATTCGAGCAGTATCGAACGCCGTAATGCGACGGGACAGAAAGAACGGATGCAGCGAATCAACGACACATTGAAATATGCCCGGTTTTCGATCGGCCTCAGGAAATTCCTGCGCGAAAAGGTGACCCTCGATCAGGCGCGCGAGGACATCAAACGGCGTCTCCAGGAGAGGGAAGCGAACTTTCTGCGCATTGCGGAAAAGGGAATATTCGGGTATCCGAAGAGCCCCTACCTTCCGCTTCTGAAGCGGGCGGGGTGCGAGTTCGTCGATCTGCGTGACTCCGTCCGGCGCCGGGGACTCGAGTTCGCGCTCCGGGAACTGCGGGAGGCGGGCGTCGGCGTCAACTTCGAGCAGTTCAAGGGGCGTGAGCCGATCGAATGTGACGGGAAGAGTTATTACCTGACGTCGCGTGAGTTCGACAATCCGTTTCTGAAGCAGTCGTATTACGGAACGACCGGCGGCAGTACCGGGAAGGCGGCGCGCGTTGCATTCGATCTGGATGCGATGACCGCACAGGCTTCCCAGAATCTGATCACGGCGGAAGTGCACGGTACGCTCGGGATGCCGCGGGGAATGTGGCGGGGCGTTCTTCCCAACATGCTCGGCGTCGGCGGCCTGCTGAGCGGCGCGAAAGTGGGTAACGTTCCCCTTCGCTGGTTTACGCCGCTCATGAAAGAGGATCGCCGCCCTTCGCTCAAGTACGGCCTTGCGAACGAGTGGATCGTCCGCCTCGGGAGATTCTACGGGGAACCGTTCCCGTTCCCGGAACCGGTGCGACTCGACGAGGCCGTGGTGATCGCGCGCTGGGTGGCGCAGACGGTCAAGGAACGCGGATCCTGTCACATGAGCGCGTTCGCGAGCATGAGTCTTCGGATTGCGCTTGCCGCGATCGAGAACGATATCGATCTGACCGGCGCCGTTCTCGCCGGCGGGGGCGAGCCTCCGACGGAAACGAAAGTCAACACGATCAGGAAGTCGGGCGCAAGACAGCGGTCAGGATACAGTTTCTCCGAAGTGGGCGCCGTAGGACGCGCATGCGCGAACCCGATCGACTGCAACGACCAGCATTTCATGAGAGATCATCTGGCGCTGCTTCAGTTCCCTCGAAAGGTCCCCGGGACCGATATCGAAGTCCAGGCGTTCAATTTCACCACGCTTCTCGCGACCGCGAAGAAAATTCTGCTGAACGTGGAGATCGACGATTACGGTATCGTGGAAGAGAGATCATGCGGATGCCTGCTCGAAGAGTACGGATTCACGGAACACCTTCGTGAGATTCGCAGCTTCCGGAAACTCACCGGCGAGGGGATGAGCCTGATCGGGAGCGAGATGGAGACGATTCTCTTCAAGACGCTGCCGGAACGGTTCGGGGGATCCGCGCTCGACTATCAGCTCGTCGAAGAAGAAGACGAACACGGGTTTACGCGGCTCTCGATCCACGTCAGTCCGAAGATCGAGATCGAGAGCGAAGACGTCCTCATCGAAACGATCCTGACGGGGCTCGGACGGGAGAGCAGCATCGCGGACGGAGCGCGCGCGATGTGGAAACAGGCGAAGACATTGCAGGTCAAGAGAAGTGACCCGATCTGGACGGAGCGCGGCAAGCTGATGCCCCTTCACCTCGTGAAGCTGCAATCGAAGAAGGACAGCGCCGCCGCGGAGTCGCCGGGAAGGGAGTCGTCGTGAAAGCTCGTCGCTCTCTTCCGACGTTTCTTCTGCTCATGTCCATGCTGCTTCCGGCGGGTTTCGCGGCGGCCGATCCGCCGGAACGCACGAAGGTGAGGATCATGAACTCGCCCTACATGTCATGGGCCGTCATTCATCTCGCCAAAGCGAACGGTTGTTTCGACGACCTCGGGATCGATGTCGAGTTCGTCACGATGAGGGGGATCCGCGAAGGGCTTCCCGCGCTCGCTCAGGGAAGGCTCGATGTGCTTCCCGGTTTCATCACTCCGGGCTATGTCAATCTCATGCAGCGGGGAGCCGGCATTCGAATCGTCGCGGATAAAGGCTACATGGAAGCAGAGGGGTGTCCCTACCGTGCTTTTCTCGCGAGCAGGGAACTCGTCGCGTCCGGGAGACTCGACAGTTTCGAGGGGCTTCGCGGTCTACGCATCGCGGGAGAGAGAACGTCGACCAGTTACTACGCGCTGAGCAGCCTCTTGAGAGCGGGCAATCTCACGGAGGATGACATCGAATGGATCGATCTGCCCACCCCCGCGAAGCAGGGTGCGCTCGAAGCCGGTGCGGTCGACATCGTGAACGCATCGGAGCCGTGGATCACGCGCATCGTGCAATCCGGCGCGGGCGTCATCTGGCTTCCCGCCAGGGACGTCGTTCCGGGGTTCCAGCACAGCTTTCTGATGTTCGGGCCGAGCCTGCTCGAGAAGGACAGAGAAGCGGGGATGAAGTTCATGGTCGGTTATCTCCGCGGAGTACGCATATATAATGAAGGGAAAACGGATCATAACGTTCGTGTCATCGCGGGTGAAACCGGCCTCGAGGAGACTCTCGTCAGAGACGCCTGCTGGCCTCCGATACGAAGTACCGGCGAGTACGACACGGAGAGTCTGCTCACTTATCAATCCTGGGCGTTCGAAGAGGGATTGATCGACGGCCTCGTTCCGGTGGAAGGATTCTGGGACCCCGCGTTCATCGAATACGCCAATCGCGTACTGGCGGAGGAGCACTGAGAGTATGGGATTCCAGTGCAAAGATCTCGGTGTCACGTACAAGACGCAGAACGGTGAACTCGAAGCGCTGACGGACGTCTCCTTTTCCGTGCGCGACCATGAGTTCGTCTGCCTGGTCGGCCCGAGCGGGTGCGGCAAGTCCACGATCCTGAAACTCGTCGCGGGTCTGCTGGAGCCGACGCTTGGCACCATTGCGTTCGATACGGTGCCGGCGAACGGAAGGCCGCGCAACGCGATGGTCTTCCAGGAGCACGGTGTCTTCCCCTGGATGAACGTGATCGATAACGTGGCGTTCGGCCTCGAGATCCGGGGAGTCCCGCGCGAGGAGCGCCGCGCGATCGCCCGCCGGTTCATTGCGCGCGTCGGCTTGTCGCACTTCGAAGAGAGTCATCCGCACGAACTCTCGGTCGGGATGCGCCAGCGCGTGAGCATCGCCCGCGCCTTCGTCAACGATCCGGAAATCCTGCTCATGGACGAGCCGTTCGGCTCGCTGGACGCAATGACGAAGATGGTCATGACCGAGGAACTCATGGGGATCTGGAGCCGGCAGAGAAAACAGGTTCTGTACGTGACCCACGATATCGAGGAAGCGATCATGCTCGGCGATCGAATCCTGGTCATGACCGGCCGGCCGGGTCGTATCCGCGAGGAGATCGAGATCCGGCTCCCGCGGCCACGCGATCTGCGCGACCGCGACAGCGCCGAGATCGTCAAGATCAAGGAGCACGTCTGGGAGATCCTGGAAGAGGAAGTTCGTTCCGGCCTCCGGGAGGGATCATGAACGGTCGTAAACTCGCCGGCAGTATGATCCCCGTGATACCGCCGGCCATCCTGATCGTCACGCTCACACTGATCGAGACGGTCACGCGCATGGAGATTCTCCCGTCGCTGTTCTTTCCTCCTCCGAGCGCGATCGTATCGACGCTTTACGACATGACGACGGAGGGAGAGTTACTGGATCATCTCAGCGCGACGGTGCTTCGGCTTCTCACGGGTTTCCTGCTCGGAGGAATTCCCGGCATGATTCTGGGCATGATGATGGGGTGGTCGACGGCCATTCGCAGGATTCTGGATCCGTTCGTCGCGGCCCTGCACCCGGTTCCCAAAATTTCATCGCTGCCGATCATCATGATCATCTTCGGGATCGGCTTCGTTTCGCGAACGATCGTCGTAGCGGTGGCGTCCTTCTTTCCGATGCTCATCAACACGATGGCCGGCGTGCGCCAGATACACCCCATCTACTTCGATGTCGCGCGGAACAGTGGAGCCAGCCGCATGCAGATTCTGCGCCGCGTCGTTCTCCCCGGCTCCACTCCTTTCATTCTGGCGGGCGTAAGACTCGGCCTGAACGTTTCGCTCTCGATCAGCCTGGCCGTGGAGCTGCTTCTCGCGGACAAGGGAATCGGAACGTTGATCTGGATGGCCTGGCAGACGATGCGGATCGAGGAACTCTACGCCGCGATCGTAACGGCGGCGCTGGTCGGTATCAGTATTCGATTGTTCGTACAGGTGATGCTGGATAGATGCGTGCCCTGGGCGACGAAGGCACGCACATGAACCCGGAGGTCCCAATGAGTTGGAAGTCGAAGGCCCTTTACTTCGTCATGTTCTGGTTTGCAGTCACGCCATGCCTTGCCGACGAGGCCGGTCTCGCGGACGACACGACGCGCACGACGAAACCGATCGTCGTCACGGCGACACGCTCGGAGGTCGATGCCGCGGACATCGCCGCGAACGTCACCATCATCGATCGCGAGACGATCGAGAATTCGCCGGCGGTGCGCGTGGATCACCTGCTGCGGAAGATTCCCGGGTTTTCACTTTTGAGACAACAGAGCAGTATCGTGTCCGGTGTTTCGATTCAAGGCGTTTCCCTTCGAGGTGTCGGCCAGTCGGCTACATCCAGAACTCTCGTGCTGCTCGACGGGGTCCCGCTCAACGACCCCTACGGCAACTTCATCATCTGGAGCCGGATCCCGTTCGAATCGATCGAAAGGGTGGAGGTCGTGCGCGGTGGTGGCGCGGGTGTCTGGGGCAACCTCGCGCTGGGCGGCGTCATCCAGATCATCACGGAACGTCCGAAGGAGCGTACGCTTCGTCTTCTTGCCGAAGGCGGGACCAGAGGCACTTCCAATCTGGATCTGTTTGCGGCTGACAGAAACGGGCGGCTTTCCTATTCGTTCGGCGCGAACCTCTACGATACCGACGGATACTTCATCTACCGCGAAGACCAGCGCGGTCCCGTCGACGAACCTCTGACCGCGCGGAATGAGACATTCAACGGAAGCGCTGATTTCGAGTTTGCGCCCGGCCGGCGGATCTATGCGCGGGCCAGCTATTCCGCCGAGAGCAAGGACAAGGGAACGCCGCTCAGTCGATCGTCGATGATCAATCGCTACTATGGGGCCGGCGGAGAACTGACCGCGTCCGGCGGGAGCGTGTGGAGCCTCAACCTGTTCTCGACCGTGCGAACCGGCAACAACGTCAGTACGTCCGTTTCGAGATCGCGTGAATCCGAAAGCCCGCGTTCGTTTGAATATGACGGCGGCGCGGTCAGCTACGGCGCGAACGTACAATGGGCGAAGAAGGTCGCGAGGAAGCACAAGCTCTCGGTGGGGGGCGACCTGCTGTTCAACGATTCACGGAGCAATTCGCTCTCGGGCTGGGACAGTGACGCTGCCGTGTACACCGTGGACGGTGCGATCGGCGGAAAGCAGACGATGGGGGGCGTGTTCGCCCAGAATATCTGGACACCCACGCTTCGCTGGAACGTGGTGCTCGGGGCCCGGTGGGATCAGATCAAGAGCCACGAAGGGCGGATTGCGGCGATCGACCAGGCGACCGGCGATCTGATCAGCGAAACCGTTTCGCCCGATGATACCAAAACGGCGTTCAGCCCGAGCCTCGGAGTCGTCTTC
>JABDJQ010000562.1 GCA_013002425.1 Gemmatimonadota bacterium | reverse complement strand
CGACGCCGCATTCAAGAAACTGCGCGGCCGGGGCAAGCTGAACGAGAAAGACGTGACCGCGGGACTCCGCGAGATCCGCCTGGCTCTTCTCGAAGCCGACGTGCACTTCAAGGTCGTCAAAGAATTTCTGGCGAACGTGAAGGAGCGCGCGGTCGGGCAGGAAGTGCTCGACAGCATCTCTCCCGGGCAGCAGCTCGTGAAGATCGTGAACGACGAGCTCGTGAAACTGCTGGGCGGCCAGCGGGCGCCGATCAAACTCGCGTCGCAGCCTCCGACCGTAGTGCTGCTCGCGGGACTGCAGGGTTCGGGGAAGACGACGTTTGCGGCGAAGCTCGCGCGGCGCTACATCAAGCGCGACAAGCGCGTGCATCTCGTGGCCGGCGACATCTACCGTCCGGCTGCCGCGGACCAGCTCGAGCAGCTCGCGAAACAGATCGGGGCATCGATCACGCGCGGCGAAGAGGGGGAACTCCCCGACTCGATCGCCGAACGCGCGATCAAGAAGGCGGCGGGCGATCTGCAGGATCTCGTTATCGTGGACACGGCAGGCCGCCTGCATGTCGACGAAGATCTCATGGACGAGATCGAGCGGGTGCATGCGGTCGCGAAGCCGAACGAGACGCTTCTCGTAGTGGACGGAATGACGGGCCAGGACGCGGTGAACGTGGCGACGTCGTTCCAGGAGCGTATCGCGGTCGACGGGTTCGTGCTGACGAAGATGGACGGGGATGCGCGCGGTGGCGCGGCCCTTTCGATTCGTCACGTGACGGGCAAGCCGATCAAGTTCGTGGGTACGGGCGAAGGTGTGGACGCCCTCGAAGACTTCTACCCCGACCGGATGGCGAATCGCATCCTCGGCATGGGCGACGTGGTCGGCCTCGTCGAGAAAGCCGCGCAATCGGTCGACATGGAAAAGGCCGCGCATCTGGCCGATCGCATGAGGCGCCAGCAGTTCACGCTGGACGACTTTGCGGACCAGCTGAAGCAGCTGAAGAAGATGGGTCCCCTCGATCAGATCATGGGGATGATTCCCGGCGCGGCGAAGATGCCGAAGGGAATGAAGGTAGACGACAAGGCGATGGGTCGGACGGAAGCGATCATCTCGTCGATGACGCCGCTCGAAAGGGCGGAACCCGTGATACTGAACGGGAGTCGTCGCAAGAGAATCGCGCGCGGGAGCGGAACTTCCGTACAGGAAGTGAACCAGCTTCTGAAGCAGTTCGACATGATCAGGAAAATGATGAAAAAGATGGGCGGCAAGCGCGGCAAGAAAGGTCGCATGGTCCCCCGATTCCAGTGACAGGTCACAAGGAGAGAAAAGAGTGTCTGTAAAAATTCGACTCGCCCGGCACGGGCGCAAAAAACGCCCCTTCTACCGCATCGTGGTTGCGGACAGCCGCTCCGCGCGCGACGGGCGCTTCGTCGACATCGTCGGTACGTACAACCCGCTCGCGAATCCGACGCGTGTTTCGATCAATCAGGAAAAAGCGCTGCACTGGCTCGGCGAAGGCGTGGAACTGACGAACACCGCCAAGAGCATTCTCGATCGTTCGGGCGTCATGGCGCGCTATCGCGATGCGAAAGCCGGCAACGCACTGACCGAGGAAGAGTTCAAGATTTCGGTCGATCTGTTCAAGCACGATCTCGATGCGGCCGGTTCCAAGCGGAAGGGCAAACGCAAAGTCGTTTCGGGACCGTCCGAAGAGGTAGCCGCGGCCGCCGGTGGCGCCGTCGCAACCGAAGCCCCCGCGGAAGCGGCCCCCGCTGAAGCACCGGCGGAAGCGCCGGCTGAAGCAGCTGCGGAGGAAGCACCGGCAGAAGCGGCCGCCGAAGAACCGGAAGCGCCGAAAGCCGATGAGTGATTCACCTATGAAAGACCTCATCGTGCATGTCGCGAAACTGCTGGTCGACGAGCCGAAGGACGTCCGGGTGGAAGAGAAGCAGCGGGACCAGACCACGGTTTTCGAGCTTCGCGTTCACAAGGAAGATCTCGGCAAGGTGATCGGCAAGAACGGACGCACGGCGCACGCCATGCGTTCCCTGCTCGGTGTGCTCTCGGCCCGCGAGGGTCGGCGCGCCATTCTCGAAATCGTCGAGTAGACTTTTGAGCACGCCCGAGTGGGTCGAGCTCGGGACGATCGGACGCCCGCACGGTTTGCGGGGGGAAGTGACCCTGCTCGTCCCCGCCCGTTACCAGGACGCGTTTGCGGAACTCGACACGGTCTACTGGAACAAGGCGAAATCCGTCGCCGCGATCGAGTCCGTCCGCTTTCACAAAGGCCACTTCCTCGTGCAGTTCCGCAAGGTGACCGACCGGAACGCGGCGGAAAGCGCGCGTGGCACTGTGGTGTTCGCGAAGATCGAAGATCTGCGTGAGGCCGGTTTCGGCGCCACGTTCCCCGACGAACTGATCGGCTTTACGGTGGTCACGGAAGAAGGAGAGACGATCGGGGTCGTCGAAGACGTGCTCGACTATCCCGCGGGCGAGCTCGTTCAGGTACGGGACGGCTCGCGCGAGCATCTGATCCCGCACGTGCCGGAGATCGTGATCGCGGTCGAGGCCGACGCGAAGCGCATGATCGTTCGCCCTACGCCCGGACTCCTCGATCTCAACAACGACTGACATGCGTTTTTACGTCATCACGATATTCCCCGACCTCTTCCCGGGACCTCTTGCGGCCGGCGTGACCGGCAAGGCGATCGAGGCGGGAAAGGTCGAAATCGTTCCGGTCGATCTGCGGGACTTTGCACACGACCGGCATCGTACGGTTGACGATATTCCGTACGGCGGCGGACCGGGCATGGTGATGAAGCCCGAGCCGCTCTTCGAGGCGGTCGAGTCGATCCGCGAGCGGGCCGGGAGCCGCGTGCCCGTCGTCTTCCTGACGCCCAAAGGGAAGCCGTTCGCGCAATCCGACGCGCGCGCCCTCTCCGACGAGAACGACGCCTGGATCCTCGTGTGCGGCCGCTATCGCGGCGTGGACGAGAGATTTCGGGAGGCGCTGGTCGATCGCGAGTATTCGATCGGAGATTTCGTCATGAGCGGCGGCGAAATTCCCGCCCACGCGATTATGGACGCCGTGATCAGGCTGCTCCCGGGCGTTCTCGGGAACGACGAATCGCCGGGCGAGGACTCCTTTTCGCGCGGGGGGCTCGACGGGGTCTACTACACGCGCCCCCAGGAGTATCGGGGCCTCGAAGTGCCGGAGGTGCTCCGCTCGGGGCATCACGGCGAGATCGAAAAATGGCGAGAGAGCCGCTCCCGGGCCGAAACGGAGCGGGTTCGGCCCGATCTGCTGGAGGGCGGTCAGGACGGCCGGGAAGGACCGTCAGGCGACTGAAATGGGATTGACAAGGCGCGAGGCTTTGCTACACTGAAACATTCGCGCGGGCAAATTCGCCGCGCCTTCATAACCCGAGGAATGATGAAATGGACACTTTAAGACAACTCGAATCGGATCAGCTGCGAACCGATCTTCCGGAGTTCGCTCCGGGCGACCAGGTGCGCGTCGACGTGCGCGTCCGCGAAGGCGACAAGACGCGAATCCAGGCGTTCCAGGGCATCGTGCTCCAGCGCCGCGGATCCGGTTACTCCGAAACGTTCACGGTTCGCAAGATGAGCGGCGGTGTCGGCGTGGAACGCGTGTTCCCGCTTCAGTCGCCCTCCGTCTCCGGCATCGAAATCATGCGCAAAGGCCTCGTTCGCCGCGCCCGTCTCTTCTACCTTCGCGATCGCGTCGGCAAGGCCGCCCGCGTGAAAGAGAAGCGCACGTAAGGTGCACGCCCCGCACTCCCTTCCCCGGGACCTGATCGCACTGGCCGTACAGGGGATCGAAAGGGAGGGACGGCTGCTGCCCGCGCCGCGAACGAACCGTAAGAGCGACAGAAAACGAAGACCCCCTCGCCTCGAGGATCAACTCAGGCGCCGGGGGTCTTTTCTCGTTCTGGGGGTCGATGAAGCGGGCCGCGGTCCGCTGGCCGGTCCCGTCGTCGCCGCCGCGGTCGAACTTCCCGTCGACATCACGATTGCGGGACTCGACGACTCCAAAGCGCTCACGCCCGAAAAACGGCGCCACCTGTTCCCGCGCATCCTCGATGAAGCGGCGCGCTTCGGCATCGGGCTCGTGACGTCCGCCGGCATCGACCGCTGGAACATTCGCGAGGCGACGAAGCAGGCGATGCTCCGCGCGGTCGAAGAGGCGTCCCGCGGCGACCGGCCCGACTGGGTACTCGTCGACGGCCTGCGCTGGGAGGCGTTTCCGCATCGTCAGATCGCCGTCGTGAAGGGCGACCGGCACGTGCCGTCGATCGCCGCGGCCTCGATCCTCGCGAAGGAAGTGCGCGACCGGCTCATGCTCGCTTACGATCGCATCTACCCCATGTATTCGTTTTCGCAGAACAAAGGATACCCCACAAACGAACATGCGGACGCCGTGTTCGTTTACGGCTACAGCGCCGTGCATCGCCGGACCTTTCACACTTCTTCGGGAGGTGACTTATGGACCGGGCAAAGATTGGAAGAAGGGGAGAAGAACGCGCCGCTCGATATTTGATCGATCAAGGATTTCGCGTGATCGAAAGAAACGTGGGGGCGCGTGTCGGCGAAATCGATCTCGTCGCCGTCGATGAAGACGATACGCTCGTATTCGTCGAAGTGCGCTATCGCCGATCGGAATCGTACGGCTCTCCGGGGGAAACCGTAACATGGCAGAAACGACGAAAGCTGAATCGGATCGCGCTGCTCTATCTGAAGCGCAAAGGGTGGTCCGACCGCGTGTGCCGCTGGGACGTGATCGGCATCTCGGGCGAAACAGGTCGCGTGGTGCATCTCAGAAACGCTTTCGACGGGGACGGAAACATACGGTGACCGCCTGCGGGTCCCGCGCCGTCCGTCCCACGCATGCCTGTGCGAGCATACTCATGCTGACTGCGATCGCGCTCGGCACGATTCTCTCGCCGCCCCCGTCCGCGGCGGGGCAGTTCGGCGACTTCCGCCACGACTACCTGAGGCCCGATCAGCGCGACGGACGTCTCGAGTATCACGGCTCGCTCGCGCTCGACTATCAGGCGGCCGAGGAGGAGAAAGCGGATTCGCGTGAATGGAAGCACCGCTTCGGCGACCGCTCCCGCGCCACGCTCTGGGTCGCCGGCGCGCCGTTCGCGCCTTCGAAGGCACTCGTTTACTTCGCCGAGGGCTCGTTCGACGGGGGCGAGGAGAAGCTCGACGCCGGGCAGATCCGGGGCGATTTCGTTCCGGGCTCGTCGCTCGGTTTTCGCGCAGGGCGTTTCTGGTTTCCGAGCGGCATCGAAATGCGCTCGGCCCCCGACCGCGCGAACCGGTTTCTCTCGCGGCCGCCCGCATGGTCGAGGCTCGGAAACGGCGCCGCCGTGCTGGGAGATCTTTTCGACGAGCGCTTCCAGTACTTCTTCGCGTTTCAGGACGATTTCGCGGGAGCGATCGCGGACTCCCTCGACGGAATCGTCGATTCGCTGCGTGGCGAAGCCTCGGAGCCGGCCTTCGGCGGTCGCGTCGGATTCTCACCGCGCGCCGGTCTCGAAGTGGGAGGCTCGATTGCGTGGGAGGAACGCGACGGCGGGCGCGGTTCGGCCCGTATCCTGGGCGCCGACTTCTCGATCGACGACGGCCCCCTTCACGTGCAGGCGGAAGCGACACGTCTCGTGCGGGACCGGTTCTCGCCGCTCGACGAACCACTCGCCCCTGACGTGACGGCGACTATCTTCTATGGACGAATCGCATACCGGATTATCGAAGACACGGCGCGCTTCGATCATGTCGAAGCGATGTTCGGCGCCTCCGTGACCGACCCCGATGCCGATCAGAGCGACGATCGCACGACGACGTTCTCCGGTGCGCTGGCCGTGGCCCCCTGGTACGGCGTTTCCGTCCGTGTGGAGTATCAGGCGGTGCGCGAACAGACGAACGAAGTCGGGAACGATCGGCTTCTCGCCGGGCTCCTGCTGTTCTGGTAGTATGCGGGACGGCCCCGGGCCGCCAGGGAGCGTGGGGCGTGGTCGCGGGCCGATAAGAAGCATGGGGGCGCGGGCCGCGAAGACGACAGGGGGCGCCTGCACTGTTCGGAAGATGTTGTCCGGCATATGTTATAATGAAGGTCGCTCCGTTCCCGACCCCCTGCAAACTGACTCATGAAACGAATGCAAATGACAAGAAACGTTCTCATATGCCTCGTTCTGTGCGCGATGTCCTGCTCCCAGGCCCCGCCGGAGGACGGCAACGGCGGAGGCGGCGGAGGCGGCGGCACGGATCGCAACGCGGCCTATTTCACGGATCTGGCGTGGGAAGCCTTTGACGAGGGCGACTACACGACCGCCAGAAACCGCTTTACTTCGGCGCTCGGGAAAGACCGTCATTACGCTCCGGCCCGCACGGGACGCGCCTGGTCGAACATCGAACTCGGGTTCACGGGACTGGCGCTGAGTGAATTCGAACAGGCCGTGAACGGAGATTCGATCATCACGGTAAACGAAGAGACCGAAGTCGCCGACACGACCGTGATCTTCGGCGACAGCACTCACGTGCCGGCCTGGTACGGAATCGCGTTCGCCGCGCACGCGCAGGGTATCGGCACCCCGTCGACACTCGAAGATCAGATGGTGAAGACGATCGCGGCCGGAAACCAGGCGCTGGTTCGGGGCGGCGACGGTTACACCTACGACCGAATGAGTCTCATTACTTCGCGCAGGCTGCGCGCGGTGCTGGCGGCCGCCTACTTTTCCACGAGAGACTACGAGGCGGCTCTGAACCAGGTCGACGTCATCAGTCCGACGAACGAAATCAACGCGTCCGATGTGAACTTCGTAGCGGACCTTCTCCGCGAGATCGAAATCCTGATGATCGGAATGGAACAATGAGGAAAGCGGCGGCTGCGTTTTTCGCGCTCTTTCTCGTCCTCGCGGTTTCCGCCCCGGCAGGCGCCCAGGTCCCGGACACGCTGAGTTTTCTGGCAACGGACCTCTTGTCGGGCCCCGTCGACATTGCGTCGAACGACGAACTGCTCTTCGCGATTTACCACACGGGGTTCTCGATCTTCGACAATCAGAATACGAACAGCCCCGACTCGCTCTACGAAAACGGTTTCAACGGGGAAGGGTATGCC
>JABDJQ010000532.1 GCA_013002425.1 Gemmatimonadota bacterium | reverse complement strand
TGCGGAAGCGATCGCGGCCTCGGATCCGTTCGTAACACGCGGGTACGACACATGCAGCGTGCGAGCGTGGCTTCTGTCGTGCGAAGAGAACAACCATCTGGGAATGGCATGAAAGGGAAGGCATGATCGAACTCCGCCCACGTGAAACCGTCATTCTGGCCGCCGATTTCGACGCGCTCGTCGCATGGTACCGCGACGTTCTCGGATTCGCGGTCACGAAACAGTTCGAAGGAGAATTTCACTACTGCAATCTCGCGACCGCTTCCGGCATTCGGATCGGCATCGGGAGCGCGGAGGAGATGGGCGTCAAGCCACGGGATCGCGCCGACAGAACCGTAATCATGCAGTTCGAAGTAGACGACGTGAAATCGCTGTTCGAACATGTCGAGCGGGCGGGCGGAACGATCGTCGACGGTCCGAAGCTGGACAGGAAGGACAACTTCTGGTTCGGCAGCTGCGCCGACCCCGAGGGGAACCCGTTCTGGGTGGTCGACAGAAACTGCCCGTAGTCACAAGCGCGCGCAATCGCAGGCACTCGACAGAAGGGAACATGCATCATGGCGCCCGGCGAAAAGCACGAAATCCTGCACCACTACCTTGCCGCGCTCGCGTATCGCACGCAGAAAGCGCTTCGCGGCGCGCCGCCCGGTTTCGGTTCGTTCGAAGCGGGCCACGGCATCCGGCCGCCGCACGAAATCGTGAAGCACATGAGCGACGTTCTGAATCACGCGTGCCAATGCTTCGGCGACGAGCGCGGAAGGCTGGAGCCGCTCCCGACATTCGAAGAAGAGATCGCGCGCTTTCACGACATTCTCGAGTCGCTCGGCGAGCATCTCGCCGCCGGGAAGACGCCGGACGAAGACACGCCGCCGGCCGGCGCTTCGCTGGAACGGCTGCTGCAGGGTCCTTTCGCGGACGCGATGACGCACGCGGGCCAGCTCGCGATGCTTCGCCGCATGGCGGGGTCGCCGGTCGCGCCCGAGAGCTTCATGGCGGCCGCGATCGACCGCGCCAATCTCACAGCGAACCAGCCGAAGCCCGTAAAACCTCTCGAGCGGTAAGATCAAGTTGAGCCGAGTCATCACAATCGTGTCGCTGCTTCTCGTGCTCCCGGCGGGTCTCTTCGCATGGCAATGGTTTTCGCTGCCCGACATCGGCAGTCTCGCGACCGAAAACCCGCGCTCGACCGCTTTCATCGACCTTTACCGCGAAGCGAACGGGCAGGATGTCGCGCTGCAGTGGCAGTGGGTGCCTTACGACGACATCTCGATCGAGCTGAAGCGGGCGGTCGTGGTCGCCGAAGACAAGTACTTCTTCAGCCACGGCGGGTTCTCGTTTCTCGACATCAGGAAGTCGATCGCGGAAGCGCTTCGCGAAAGAAAAACAGTGCGCGGCGCATCGACACTGAGCCAGCAACTCTCCAAGAACCTCTGGCTCTCGCCGGCCGGAACCCTGACCCGCAAGGCGCGTGAAGCGGTCATGACCATCCGGCTCGAGCGAGAACTCACGAAACGACGGATTCTGGAGATCTACCTGAACGTCGCCGAGTTTGCGCCGGGGGTTTACGGCGCGGAAGCGGCCGCCCGGAATCGTTTTCACTGCTCCGCGGCGGAAATCAACGCGGAACAGGGCGCCGCGCTCGCCGCGTGCCTCCCGAACCCGGCGCATTCGCTTCCGGAGAACGCGGGCGAAGCGTATCGGGAACGATTCGAAAAGATTCTGCACCGGGCATCGAATGCGGAGTGGCTCGATCGGGAACTGTAGGTGCGCATGATTCGAAAATTCAGTGGCTGAACTCTGCCGATCCGTGCTCGCGGCAGGAGAAGGGCGGACGAAAGCATGAAACACGTTTGCGTGTACTGCGGGTCGAGCGGCGGGGAGAACCCGGGCTATGTCGCGATGGCGGGCCGGCTCGGAAGCGCGCTCGCGAAACGCGGCATCGGTCTCGTCTTCGGCGGCGCCGGCGTCGGGCTCATGGGCGCGGTTGCGGACGCGGCGCTCGCGGGCGGCGGCAGCGCCTGCGGCATCATTCCCGAAGCGTTCGCGAACCGGGTGGCGCACCCGGGCCTCACGGAAACGCACGTCGTCGGATCGATGGCCGAGCGGAAGAAGCTCATGTTCGATCTTTCGGACGGCTTCATCGCGCTGCCGGGCGGACTCGGCACGCTCGACGAACTCTCCGAGCTGCTCACCTGGTCGCAGCTCGGTTTTCACACGAAGCCGTGCGGCCTGATCAATCAGGACGGATACTACGACTCGCTGCTCTCGTTCTTCGATCACGCGGCCGCGACCGGATTCATGCACGCGAACCATCTCGAACTGCTGCTCGTGTCCGGCGATCCCGAGGACCTTCTCGACCGCATGGCGTCGTACGATCCGCCGATAATCGATAAATGGGCGAAGGGTTCGGGTTAGCGGGGAGAGTCTTACTTCAGCAGCACCACGCGTCCGGTCGCGCTGCCGCCCCGCGCGTCCGTCACGATCACGAAATAGACGCCGCTTACGGCGCGTTCACCCGAAACTCCCGTACCGTCCCACTCGAATTCGCCCGGTCCCTCGTCCCGCGAGCCGAGATCGAACGTACGCACTTCGCGGCCGACCGCGTCGACGATCCGCAGTGTCGTGAGTCCCGCATGCGCGAGTTCGAAACGGAGCGTCGTCGTCGGATTGAACGGGTTCGGTACGTTCGCGAGCATGCGGGTGCGGAGATTCGCGGGCGGCGGTCCCGAGCCGGGAGGATCGCCCGGCATCGCGGGGGAACCCGCCTCGAGCCATGCCGAGTACCAGACGCGCGCAATGTTTACGCTCGCGTCGCGGAGCCATTCGGTCGTTTCGGAGCCCACCTCCCGCCAGAGGACGTCGAAGTACGCCTCGTTCGACGTCGATCCGCGCGCCTCGTCGCGCGCGTTCGTATCGGCGTCCAGGATCTTGCGCACGCCGGGGTAGAGGTCGTCGATCCAGTCGAACACGGCCTCGCGCGGGTTCGCGATGCGCCTGACATCGCCCGGCGCGGGCGCGGGAACGAGTTCGCCGAGATGCCGGCCCGTCATCTGACTCTCGTGGCGCGAATGAATGCCGTTCTGCCCCGTGAGCTGTCCGTTGTAGTTCAGCGTGAGGTGCATCGGATTGTGGGTGTCGGCAACGTAGTGCCCGATATCCGCCGCGGTCGCGACGGCGCCCGGCCAGTCCCGGGCCTCGAACTGCGCCACCAGCGTTTCGTAGTTATCCTCGATCGCCCACGGCACGGTGCCGTTCCCCTCGACGCGCGCCAGGCCGTATTTCGCCACCATGCCGTCGAACGTATGCGGGAGCGTGCCGGCGAAGAACTCGGGATAGTCGTCGATGTCGATGTAATGCTTGATGCGCTCGCCCTGCACGGACCCCTTGCGCTCGTCCGCTGCCGTCGAAAGCCGCTCCAGATCGTCGACCCACTGGGCGAAGCCCGCGAAATGCGCGGGAAGATGCGTCGTGGCCGCTCGATTCACGAGCCGGTGCACCTGGAACCCGTAGGCGTCCGCGGGCGCGGGCGCCAGGACCATCGCCAGAGGCCACAACAGCGCGAAAGCAAGCGACGCATGGGCCGCACGGGCCGCC
Organism: Gemmatimonadota bacterium; assembly: GCA_013002425.1. Lineage (GTDB taxonomy): Bacteria > Orphanbacterota > Orphanbacteria > Orphanbacterales > Orphanbacteraceae > JABDJQ01. Next base: position 2,417 of record JABDJQ010000532.1, on the reverse strand, counting down.
CGACGCGTGCGTTTCCCCGTAGAACCCGTCCGATTCCGTTCATTTCCGTCGATCATCGCATCCTCGCAGTTCCGCCCCCTGTTTCCCCCAGTATAGGGCATGAATCCGGGAGCCCACCATGCCTGTACGTAGTTTCTCTGATACCCGCGCGGAGCCGCTCGATGTATAGATGGAACGAGCCGGGCCTCACGGATGAAGGAGCAGCACCCATGAAAGATTTCGACCCGATCGAATCGCTCGCGAACATGCGCCACGAGTTCGGCGAACACGGCGGCGTCAACATGAGCATCGAAACCAGCACCACGTTCACCGTGATGGACGCCGAAACGATGCCCGCGATCTTTCAGGGAAACCGCGGACCGGAAGACGGCGGATGCTATCTCTACGGGCGCCACTTCAATCCCACGGTCTACGTGCTCGGCAAGCAGGTCGCGTCGCTCGAAGGAGCGGAAACGGGCTACTGCACCGCGAGCGGCATGAGCGCGATCTCGGCGACGGTTCTACAGCTCTGCGGTTGCGGCGACCACATCGTGTCGAGCGACACGGTGTACGGCGGCACGTTCGCACTCTTCAAAGAGTATCTGCCCGCGAAAGCCGGTCTCGATGTCACCTTCGTCGACATGACCGACCCGGCGCGCGTCGAAGCGGCGTTTACGAACAAGACGCGTCTGCTGTACGTCGAGACGATGTCGAACCCGACACTGCGCGTCCCCGACATTCCGCGCCTCGCAAAAATCGCGCACGACCGGGGCGCGAAGCTCGTGGTCGACAACACGTTCTGCCCCGTCATCGTGTCACCCGTTCATCTCGGCGCCGACATCGTCGTTCACAGCTTGACGAAGTTCATCAACGGGGCATCGGACATCGTGGCCGGCGCGGTTTGCGGCAGCACGGAGTTCGTGACGAGCCTCATGGATCTGCACATGGGTTCACTCATGCTGCTCGGTCCGACGATGGATCCGCGCGTCGCCTTCAACATCAGCTCGCGCCTGCCGCATCTCGGCCTTCGCATGGTCGAGCACAGCCGGCGCGCGATGATCTTCGCCGAACGCGTCCGGAATCTCGGCGTTCCCGTGATCTATCCCGGTCTCGACGAACACCCGGATCATGCGCTTCTCACGCGCCTCGCAAACGACGGATACGGACTCGGCGGAATCTTCTGCGTCGACCTCGGCACCACGGCGCGCGCCCAGCAGTTCATGGAATCCCTCCAGAACCGCGGCCGCTTCGGCTTCATGGCCGTCAGCCTCGGCTACTTCGACACGCTGATGTCGTGCTCCGCCAGTTCGACATCGAGCGAACTCTCCGACGAGGAACAGCGCCGGGCCGGTATTCTCCCCGGCCTCGTCCGCGTCTCGATCGGCTACACCGGCGCCCTCGAACAACGCTGGGAGCAGTTCGAACAAGCGCTGCGCGAAGTCGGCGCGGTGGGAGCAAAGGTGTAGTTCCCGCTCCCGGCTCCGGCTCCCAATCCGGCCCCTGTTCCGAATCCGGTCCTACTTCCGGATTCCTCTGCTGGATTCCTATTCCTGCTCCCCCTCCTGATTCCTATTCCTGTCCCTATTTCTGCTCCCCTTCCGGATTCCTATTCCTGTCCATATTTCTGCTCCCCTTCCTGATTCTTCACGCGTAAAAATTGCAGACAGGGCGAGCTTTTCGAAGTAAGAGCGGGTGGCGCGTGGGGCGGGGACCCCGCTCGAGCCTGCCGAGAGCGGGGTGCCCCCACGCGACAGGACCCGCTCTCCTCTTCCAGAAGAGCGGGCCCTGTTTCGTAATCAAGAAAAGGCAAGACCTCAGACGGGAATCAGCCGGGTTGGTACTCTCTCTCCTTTTTATGTGGAGAGCGAGGTCGAGGTCTCGCCTAATTCGAGCGTTTCAGGAGACTCGAGTTTTTCGAGCGAATCCTGATACCAGTACAATCCATCGGAATAGTAGACGTCGTTGCCGCGCCTGCGATGCAGTTCGATCGAAGCGCGATTCTCGATCGAGAAGCTCCCTTCGAAGGAAGTGAGTCCGCACGAAGCGGCCCGGGCGCGCAAGCGTTCATATAAATAGTTGGCCATGCCCCGGCGCCTGAATTTTTCGTGTACGACGAACGCGGGTTCCGCAACCTTCGACGTTTCGTCGCCTTCATAACGTCCGATCGCGACGAGTTCGATGTTCTTTCCGGCGTCGCGAAAGACGCCGATCGCGAACCGCGTCTTGTAGTCCATCGTGCAGAGCCGTACCGCTTCTTCCCGGGGCATCGACTGCTTGGGAAAGCGGTAGCGACCGTATACGGTTTCGGTATCGTGCGTGTAGAAGAAGCGCATGAGTCGATCGGCGTCATCGGAACGAATGGGCCGCACGATGAACTGCTCGTCTCCGAACTCCTTCTGCTCTTCGAGCCCTTCGGGATAGCGGTCGAGTTCGGAGGG
>JABDJQ010000522.1 GCA_013002425.1 Gemmatimonadota bacterium | reverse complement strand
GGGCCCCTGCGATGCGGGTGCGAACAGGAGCGTCACGAGCCGCGACTCGCCTTCTGCCAGAGCGTACGAGCCGGCGCCCGCGGTCACGGTGAGGTCGCCGCACGCCTCGGACACGGCGCCGCTCAGGATGCCGCCGCCCGTGTTCGTGATCGTAAACGAATCGCTCGCGGATTCGCCGACGAGCACCGAGTCGAAATCGACGGTTACCGTGCTGAGAGCGCAGACCGGAGCCCGCACGCCGCGCCCCGAGAACGTGATCGTGCTGTCGCACCCGGTCGTGACATCGCACGTGGTCTCCAGCGTGTCCGAGGGCGTGTAGCGAACCGTGAATACGGCGGTCGCGCCCGCGCCGAGCGAGTAGTCGCTCGATCCTGTGACGGCGTAGTCGTCGCACGTCAGCACGAGCGATCCCGTCAGCGCGCCCGCCCCGATGTTCGAAACGCTGACGTCAAGATCGCGCGACGAGCCGATCGTGACCGTGTCGAATGCCGTGTTCGCGACGAAGAGAGAGCAGATCGGCGGAAGCTGGCCCGTTCCGGATACGTCGACATTCTGCGCGCAACCGGTCACGATCGTGCAGTTCAACTGACCGGCGGCCGTCGGCGCGAACCGCACCTGAACCGTGTCGGACTCGTCCGCGGCCAGGGCGTACTCTTCCGTTCCGCTCACGACCGAGAAGTGCTCGCAGGGAGCGGTCACCGTGCCGGAGAGCGTGCTGCCTCCGGTATTCTTGACGACGAATGCCAGTGTGGTGTCTTCGCCGATCGTCCGGTTCGGGAACGAGAGGTTCGTCGGCGAGATCAGGCATTCGGCGAACTCGTCGCCGAAGCCGACGGCTTCGATCGTTCCGCAGGGCGTATTCCCGAACGTGAACGTGCATTTCTTTTCGCCCTGGAGCTGCGGGCTGAAGCGGACGGTCACGACCCGCGACTCGCCGCCGCCGAGCGAAAACTCGGGGTCTTCTCCTTCGACGAGCCTGAAGTTGGCCTGGCAGGGAATGCTCATCCTGCCCGCGAGAATCTGTCCGCCGTCGTTCGCGATCGTGAACGAGCGCGTGACTTCCTGTCCCGGATTGATCGATCCGAAGTCGAGCGAGTCGGGCTCCAGGCGGCAGATCGCGGGCGGATCGCCTTCGCCGCGCAGCACGACCCTGCTGTCGCATCCCGTTTCGAGCGTGCAGACGAAAGCGCCGCCGGAGAGGGGCGCAAACGAAATGTCGACCGTGCGCACTTCCTGCGGGGCGAGCGTGTAGGCGCCGCCGCCCGCGTCGATCGTGAACGGCGCGCACGCGCTCCCGATCGCGCCGTCGAAGTCCGCGCCGCCGTCATTCGTGAGCGTGAATGAAAGCGATGCGCTCTCCCCGACCGTTACGGTGCCGAAGTCGACCGTGGTTTCCGAAACGGCGCAGGCGCCCGGGGCGATCGCGCTTCCCGTCAGCACCAGGGGTTCCGCGCAGAGCGCGTTCCCCACGCTCAGCGAGCAGGCGAGCGATCCCGGCGCGCCCGGCGAGTAGCTGACGGCGACAACCAGGCTTTCCCCCGCCGCGAGCGAGTAGGCGCCGCCCCCCGTGATCGAGACGTCGTCGCATGTTTCGCCGATCACTCCCGCCAGCGTGGATCCGCCGTCGTTCCTGACCACGAACGACTGCGTCGCTTCGCTGCCCGTGAAGACGGTGCCGAAGTCGATCGTGCCCGGTTCGATCGCGCAGACCGCGGGCGCGTCCGCCGTTCCCGCAAGTGCGATCGGATCGGGGCAGAACGGCGTACCGAGCGACAGGCTGCACGCGAAGACGCCCGGGTCGCTCCCGGGAGCGAATGCCACGACGACGAGAAGGGAGTCGTTCGGCGGAATCGTGTAGGCGCCGCCTCCCGAAACCAGCGAGAAAGGCGCGCACGGAGCGCCGATCGAGACCGACCCGGTGAGCGACGCTTCGCCCACGTTGAAGACTCGCAGTGTCTGCTCCACGCCGGTCGCGGTTTCGATAATCCCGAAATCGAGGCTCGTGGCGCTTACGGCGCATTCGGGAAAGAGAGCGCGCGTCCCACGGCCGCTGACCGCGACGGAATCGCATGCATCGCCCGAGAGGAAGATGGAGCACTCTTCGAACAGCGTGTCGCCCGGGGCGAAGCGGACCGCGACCTGGAACGACGAGTCCGGGCCGAGTATGAAGGGGCCGTCGCCGCTCTGAATCTGAAAGCGATCGCAGCTTGCGAACAGATTGCCGAACAGCGCTTCGTCGCCGTTGTTCGCCACCGTAAACGTTTCCACCGTGTCCATGCCGACCGTGACCGAGGGGAACACGATCGAAGCGGGCGTCAGTTCGCAGGTCGGCCCCACACGCCCGATGCCGGTACAGACGACGGTGCGGCAGCCGGTGTTCGTGCTGAGCCGGCACGTGAGTTCGCCCGCGGCCGTGGGGGCGAAACGAACGAGGACGACGCGCCGCTCGCCGCCCCTCAACTGGAACGCGCCGCCGCCCGAAACGATTTCGAACGACCCGGTCGAGTCGGCCAGCGACAGAACACCGGTCAGCGTTCCGCCCCCGACATTGCGAATCGTGAACAGTTCTTCCGTCTCGTTTCCGAGCGAGAGCGCGCCGAAATCGGCGAGCTGCGGCGTCACCACGCACGTGGCCTCGCCGTTCACGTCTTCGATCTGTATGATCACGGGTTTGTCGCACGCGAGCGCAATCACGAATAGAGACAGCATGATGATTGCGATACGAAATGGCAGCATGGGGGTTCCTTCGGATGGGCATGATAGCACAATCCGCTCCTTCGTCGGCGCGCCTTCAGTATAATGGCGGCATGCTGCATGAAGGGACCATGGCGCCACGACTCGCGTCGATCACGATCCTTGCCGCGTTCGCCCTGACCGTCTGGCCGGGCGAAACGCCGGGCGCGGGTCCGGTTCCTGTCGATTCCACTCTGTTCGATACGTTGAAGCAGCTCGAGGAAGAGCGGGCGCATGCCGCCGTCGACTCGATTGCCGCGGCGGCCATTCACGCGCATGCGTTCCCGGCGCGCGCCGACTCCGTCAAACTGGGGGATCTCGTGGCCGCCCGCGTGCGCGCCCGATTCGCGTCGGGAATGTTCACGGACTCGACGACGTTCGCGCTCGGGCTTCAGGCGATCGAAGTCAAGGAACGCGCCGCCGGCCCCGAAGCGCTGACCACCGCGGAGAGCATTCACGACTTCGGCACCATCATGTACCGGCGGGGCCGGTTCGACGAAGCGGTCGCCCATCTCGAACGCGCGCACGGCATTCTGGCCGCCATCGTGCCGCTCGACGAACTCCGGCTTTCGAATGTGGAGTACACGCTCGGGTCGGTCCTGAAACGCGCGGGCGAGTACGATCGCGCCGAAACTCATATCCTGGCCGCCCTCGAGAAGAGAAGGCGGCTCGCGGACGGTTTCGAACCGAAGGTCGCGCTCAGCCTGAACCAGCTCGCGAATCTCTACTCCGTGCGCGGAGAACCGACACGCTCGATCCGGGCGTATCGAGACGCGATCGCAATCCTCGAAGGACACGAAGACGAGTACGCGCACTGGTATGGCGCGTTCATGGCGAACCTCGCGTCCGAACTCCGTATCGTCGGCCGGTTCGACGAAGCACGGCGCACGTACGCGATCGTCAATCAGGTTCTGGCGCGCGCTTTCGGTCCCGACGATCCTCGTCTCGCGTCGAGTCTGGAAGGGCAGGGCATTCTGCTCATGAAGTTCGCGGAATACGGAGAAGCGCGCCGTCTGCTGAACCGCGCCCTCGCGATCACCGAAAAGAGCGAAGGCGCGGACAGCTATCAGGCATCCACGATTCATGACAATCTCGCGATCATCGCGTCGGACCTCGGCGACCACGAACAGGCGATCGCGATCGGGTCCCGGTCTCTCGCAATCAAACGCGCGGTCTACGGCGAGTCGCACGAACAGATCGCCATCTCCCTCAACAACCTCGGCGTGGATCACTTCCGCATGGGCGATTACGAATCCGCGAAAGAGTACGCGGCCGCCGCTCTTGCCATGCGCGGTGAGATTCTGGGCGGCGATCACCCGCTTTACGCCTCGACGCTGATCAATCAGGGGAACGTGTTTTCGCACAGCGGCGACACGGAGCGCGCGATGGTGTCTTACCGGCAGGCGGCCGAAATCTATCGCAAGGCGTACGGGGAGCGGCATCCGAAGTACGCCGAAAGCCTGCAGTCGGTAGCGCACGAGTATTACGCACGCGGAGAGTACGGCGACGCGATCCCGATTCTGCGCGACGCGATCGTGATTCTGCGATCCGCGTTCGGAGCGAGTCATCCGCTCGTCGCGCGCGCGCGCGGGCTTCTCGCAGAAGCGCTGCTGCAGGCCGGCGACACGGACGGCGCGTTTCGGGAGGCGCTGCAGAGCGAGAACGAAACGCGCGACGTACTGCGCTCCTGTTACCGCTCGCTTCCCGAGCCGGAGGCGCTCCGTTACGCGCAGCGTCAGGCGAACGGTCTCGGTACGGCGATGGCGCTCTGGGCCGGCGATGTCCCCGCATCGGGGACGGTGGCGGAGCTGTGGGACGCGGTCGTTCGTTCGCGCGGGCTTCTGTTCGACGAGATGAGCGCGCGCAAGCGTTTCCTCGCGGAGGCGGATGACCCCGAAGTCGCGCGGCTTTTTCGCGAACTCGAGAAGGCGACGAGACGCGTGGCGAATCTCGTCGTTCACGGCCCGGAGGGCCTCTCGCCCGAGCAGTACGGCGAATACATCGCCGATGCGCAGGCGGACCGCGAGGAGTGGGAGCGGAAGTGCGAGGAGGCGAGCCGGTACTTCCGCGCGGAGCGCGCGCAGGCGCGTATCGGGTACGCCGACGCGGTACGGAACCTGGGAGAGCGGGAGGCGCTGGTCGGCGTGCGCCGCTACGAACACGGCGACCCGGGAAACGAGCGAGGCTCGTCGTACTACATGGCGTTTCTGAAGCGGGGCGACTCGGAATCGGCCGTGGCGATTCCGCTCGGGTCGGCGGCCGAAATCGACTTTCTGGCGTCGCTCTGGCGGGCCGAGATCGACCGCGGATTCGAAGGAGACGCGGATCTCGCGCGGCGCGCCGGCGAAAAACTGCGGGCCGCGGTCTGGGACCCCGTCGCGTATCACCTGGACGGCATCGAATCGGTCTGGCTCGTCCCCGACGGCGCGTTCCACACGATCCAGCTCGAGGCGCTTCCCGCGCCCGGAGGCGGGTACCTGATCGAAGAAAGCCGCGAGATCAACCTGCTCTCGACAGAACGGGATCTCGCGCCACGCAACGTCTACCGGAAGGCCGGGCGAGGGGTGCTCGTGGTCGGAGCGCCCGACTTCGACCGCGCTCGCGCCGCCCGGGCCGCCGCCGGGCGCGATACCGCTTCCCGTGACGAGTTCGGCCGGGCGCGCACGCTGCCCGCCCGGGCGGCCATGTGTCTGGAGTTCAGGGCGCTCACGTTTCCCCGACTCCCGGCATCCGCCCTCGAAGCGACCGATGTCGCCGGGGCGTGGAAGCGGTGGAGCGGCCGCGAGCCGGTTCGATCTCTGACCGGGGCGACGGCGGACGAGTCCCGCTTCAAGACGGAGTCGGCCGGAAAGCGCCATATTCACGTGGCCACGCACGCCTTCTTCCTGGGAGAGGAGTGCGGCGTGAAGCCGGCGGTCGGGTCCGGCCCCGGGGCGGATTTCGGGGCGGGTGCGACGGGGATCTCCCCGCTGCTCCTCTCGGGCCTCGCTTTCGCGGGTTCGAATACCCGTGACGAACTCGACCTCGAGGGGGAAGACGGCATCCTGACGGCCGAGGAGATCGCGTCCCTCAATCTGCGCGGCGTCGAGGCTGCCGTACTCTCGGGATGCGAAACGGGAGGCGGCGTCGTGCGCCTCGGAGAGGGCGTATTCGGCCTGCGGAGGGCGTTTCAGCTCGCGGGGGTCAGGACGCTCGTCATGTCTCTCTGGCGGATCGAAGACGACTGGGCGCGGCGCTGGATGAAGGAATACTACGAGGCCGGCTGGGGCCGGGGGCTCGGGGCGTCCGCGTCGGTACGCGAGGCGAGCCGCTCGATTCTGGCGGCCCGCCGTGAGGCGGGGCTCAGCGATCATCCGTTCTTCTGGGCCGGTTTCGTGGCGGTCGGCGCAAAGTAAGTTGCCGGATGGGGTAGGTCCCCGCTCGCCCGTATGCTATTTTATGAGGGTATACGGGAGATCGCAGCGAGTGACTATCGAACCACACCACGTGCGCAACATCCTGATCACGGTCTTCGCTCTCCTCCCGGGGGTGGTTTTCGCCATGCCTGCCGCCCCGGCCTTCACCGACATCGAATTCGTCCCCAATATCGAAACGATCGGAGTCACGGTTCGCGGCACGAGTCTGCCCGGGAAAGCCTACATGCTCTCCCGCAAGACAGGCACTTCGATCCAGTGGCCCGCGCATCCTCTCGTTCATATCGACAACGGGTCTCTGGCGGGGAGCCTGTTCGACCTCGAGCCGGATACGGAGTACGAAGTCACCGTGATCGACGGCGCGACGTGGATCTCGGGCCTCGTCAGGACTCAGCCCGACACTTTCTCGTACCAGCCTTCGAGCGTGATTCATGTCGACGACGACGCCGCGGCGGGCGGAGACGGTTCGTTCGGCGCGCCCTTCCGCACGATTCAGGAGGGGGTGAATCAGGCGGGCCCGGGGACGCGCGTGCTCGTCGCCGACGGTGTTTACCGCGAGTCCGTCACTTTCCCGAACAGCGGCACGACGAACGACTGGATTCAAGTCATCGCGGAGGGGACGGGCGCGGTTCTCGACGGCGCGGACCATCTTGCGGGCAGCATCTGGACGCCGCACGCGACGCAGTCGAATGTCTGGTTTACGACGATCCCGCAGCACACCATGTACGTGGCGAAAAACGGAGCGCGCTCGTATCGTTACGACGATCTCTCCGGACTGCTCGCGGGCCTGGGCCACAACGGCGTCTCGATGGCCGAAGGGTGGTGGGCCGACCCTTCCGGGCCGACTCTTTACGTACGAAGCACGAGCAACCCCGCGGGTTCCACCTGGCAGGTCGCGCAGGAGGACCACGCGTTCAAAGTCTTCCAGCAGGACTGGGTCTGGATCGAGGGTTTCGAGATCCGCTACTACGGCAGAAGCGGGGACGCCGCCGTCTACTTCGACCACGCGTCGCACGTCGTCTTTCGGAACAACGTCGTTCACCACATGCCGCGCGGCGTGCAGGTCTACTGGGAGTCCGGCTCGGACCGCGGCAACGACTCACGCATCGAATACAACGAAATCTATGACGATCCGGTGCATGAGTGGCCGTGGAGCGCGGTCAAGGGAACGTCGATGGAAGGAATCGGCATTCAGATCGCGGGGCACAAGGGCGCGATCGTGCGCGGCAACAACGTGCACGAACTCTTCAACGGGATCTACGTGGGGCGCTGGGGAACGCTGAATCTCGAAGACCCCGATATCGCGTTCGACGGCGACATCTACGACAACGACATTACCGAGATCGGCGACGACGGCCTCGAACCGGAAGGCGCCTGCATCAACCAGCGCTTCCGGAACAACCGCTTTTCGCACGGTCTCGTGGGCATTTCGCTCGCGCCGATCACGCACGGGCCGACGTGGGTCATGCGCTCCACGTTCACCGAGTTCATCGACTCCAGCATCAAGTGGGGCGTGAGCCAGTACTCGCCCGACGGCATCGTGTACATCTACCACAACACGATCTGGGCGGAGGACGTGAACGAGAACGCGATGTCGATCTACAACCGGTCGGACAACTGGGTGCTCAGGAACAACATCTTCCGCGGCACCTATCACACGTTCGAGGCGTTCGCGGCTTACGGCAACACGGGACACGACTGGGGAAGCGACAACTGGTATACGACCTGGAGCGGTCCGGCGTTCCGGTGGGAAGGCGTCATCTACGACACGATGGACGATCTCTGCGCCGCGACCGGGCTCGAATGCGACGGCTTCGAACACGAACCCGATCTCGTCGATCCGGACGCGGGCGACTTCACGCTGAATCCGACGAGTCCGAACGTGGACGCCGCGCAGCTGATCGCCGGGATCAACTGGAAATTCCACGGCGACGGCCCCGACCTCGGCGCATACGAACTCGCCCCGCCCGTAACCGTCGACGTAGCCGAAGCGACGGAACCTGTCGCGTCTTCGTCGTTCTTCGGACGCACCGTGGGGCCCGGCAACGCTCTTTTCGACTTCCGGCTTCCGGAGGCCTCGCTCGTGACACTCACTCTGTACGACGTGGCGGGCCGCCGCGTCAGACAGCTCCTCGATCGCGAGTTGCCCGCGGGCCGGCATCAGGTGGAATTCGGGCGGCGCAGCGGCGACGATCGCATCGCGAGCGGCGTCTACTTCGGTCGTCTCGAAACGCAGGCGCGCGGAAAACAAACGGATGCGCGGACCGCGCGCGTTCTCCTCGTTCGCTGATCATCGCCCTCGACACGGGGATGTCGCCCTCGCCACGGGTCGGGAACACCGGAATCTTCTTGATTGATGTTTCCTACGAAGAAGCGTGCGGCCAGATGTCGCGAAACGCGAAGTCGAGCAGCATTTTCTGCTCGAGACCGTGTGCCTTCGCGGACCCGGTTGCGGGGGAAGCGCTCTCGGTCCGTCGCACGGTGCTGACGCGACGCCCGCGCGAGATGTGCTCCAGAATCGGCCGCACGTAGAAGAGCGCGCCCATGTTGGCCGGCTCTTCCTGTACCCAGACGACCTCCGTCGCATGCGCGTAGCTCCGGATGATTTCGCGCAGGCCGAGTTTCGGGAACGGCACGAACTGTTCCACCGTCACGATGGCCGTGCTTTCGATGCCGCGCTTCTTCCGTTCCGAGCGCAGTTCGTGCGCGATCTTGCCCGAGCAGACGAGCACGCGCTTGGCCTGTTCGTAGCGCTCCACGTCGTCGAGCACGGGCTTGAACGAACCTTGCGCCAGTTCGTCGAGCGACGAGGTGGCCGCATCGGCGCGCAGCATCGATTTCGGCGTCATCACGATCAGGGGCTTCCGCCACTTGCGAAGCGCCTGGCGGCGCAGCATATGGAAATACTGCGCGGAATTGCTCGGCTGGCACACCTGGATGTTGTCTTCGCCCGCGAGCTGCAGGAAGCGCTCGAAACGCGCGCTCGAATGTTCGGGGCCCTGGCCTTCGTACCCGTGCGGAAGCAGCATCACGATTCCCGAAAGCAGATTCCATTTGTCTTCGCCGGCCGTGATGAACTGGTCGATGATGATCTGCGCGCCGTTCGCGAAATCGCCGAACTGCGCTTCCCAGATCACGAGCGAGTCCGGGTAGTCGCGCGAAAAGCCGTATTCGAATCCGAGCGCGGCCGCTTCTGACAGAATGCTGTCGAAGACGTCGAAGCGCGCCTGCTTCCCGTGCATGTTCTGAAGCGGCGCGAACGTCGAACCGGTCTTCACGTCGAAAACGACGGCGTGCCGCTGATTGAACGTGCCGCGGCGGCTGTCCTGCCCCGTGATTCGAACGGGAACGCCTTCCCAGAGAAGCGTGGCATAGGCGAGCGTTTCCGCCATTCCCCAGTCGAGCCGGCGTTTGCCGTCGACCATTTCGCGGCGCTGTTCGAGCAGCTTCGCGACTTTGGGATGGACCGCGAAGTCGTCCGGCACGCTGGTCGCTTTGACACCGACCTCGTGCAGATGCGCGGGTTCGACGTTCGTGGGCACTTCGAACGCCACCTTGTAGTGCCCGCCGAAATAATCGTCCCAGTATTCGGGCATCGTCCGGATCACGGGACGCCTGTCGGCTTTCCGACCCTCTTCGAGATCCTTTTCCAGATTCGCCGTCACTTCGCTGTGGATCCGCTTCATCTGATCTTCGGTGGCGCCGATCTCCCTGCCGTACGATTCATGAAGGGAGGGGCGCGCATTGATCTTCTCGTAGAGAAGCGGTGAAGTCGTCGTGGGATCGTCGATCTCGCTGTGGCCGTAACGTCGGAAGCAGATCATGTCGACCACGACGTCGCTCTGATACTTCTTGCGATAGTCGAACGCCATGCGGGCGGCGCGCACGACCGCTTCGGGATCTTCGCCGTTCACGTGGATGATCGGAATCGGCAGGCGCTTCGCCACGTCGGTCGCGAAGCGCGAGGAGTGCAGAGCGTGCGGTTCGGCCGTGAAGCCGATCAGATTGTTCACGACGACATGGACCGTGCCGCCGACACGGTATCCCGGCAGATTCGCGAGGTTCAGCGTCTCCGCCGTGATCCCCTGGCCGGCGAACGCGGCGTCGCCGTGCAGATTGATCGGCACGATCTGGTCGCCCGTGATATCGCCGATGCGTTCCTGCCTCGCGCGCACGCGGCCGACCAGGACCGGGTTGACCGCTTCGAGGTGGCTCGGGTTGCTGACGAGGTGGACGCTGACTTCTTCGCCGTCCGGCGTCGTGTACATGCCGGTGGCGCCCAGGTGGTGCTTGACGTCCCCGCTGCCGAAAACGGAGCGCGGGTCGATGTCTTCGAAGTCGGCGATGAGATGCGAAGCGGACGTGCCGATGATGTGCGTGATCACGGTCAGCCGACCGCGGTGGCTCATGCCGATCATCGCTTTCTGGACGCCGGCTTTCCCCGCCCGCTCCAGGAGCGAATGCAGGAGCGGGATCATCGCGGCGCTCCCGTCGAGCGAGAACCGCTTGGTTCCGATATATCGCGAGTGAAGGAACGTCTCGAAGATTTCGGCGGACGCCAGGCGGCGGAGCAGGAGTGGACGGTCGATCGGCTCCGGCTCGCTCTCCATGCGCGCGGCGATCCAGTCGCACCGGTCCGCAAACGGCATGTGCATGAACTCGACGCCGATCGAGCCGCTGTAGATCTTGCGGAAGCGGTCCGCTTCGTCGCCCGAGGCGCGATCGAGTTCGCGGTGCTCCATCGGAAGCAGGCGTCCGAGCGAGTCGAGGTTCGCCTGCAGATAGCCCCAGCGACGGAACGAATCCGCGGCGGCGCTCGTTTGTTTCTTTTTCGACTGTCGTGTCTTCATATCCCTCGCGCCGTGCTCTTCATGATGGGTAGGGGGAGGTCGCCTTCATAATAGCGGGTGGATCCGGTCGCAACAAGGCCCGCGCGTACAGGCGCCCCGTTTTCCCGGGTTCGGCGTCGAGAGGAAGAGTGAGTCAGGGGGTGGCGGAGGGCGGCGTCGCGTCGGGCGTCGCGTCGGATGTCGTCTCGCCGGCGCTCTTCGCGGCCCACGGGAGCGGGGCGCGTCCGGTCGCCCAGAGCTTCGTGCGCTTGCCGCGCGCCACGGCGCGTTCCGCCAGCACGTAGAACGTGGGAAGCACGACGAGCGTGAGGAC
>JABDJQ010000463.1 GCA_013002425.1 Gemmatimonadota bacterium | reverse complement strand
GCGTCGATCTTCACCCGGTTGATGCGCTGCACGCACCAGGTGCACTTCTCCATGACGCCGCGGCTCCGTACGGTCACATTCGGGTTGTAGACCATCTTTTCGATCGGAGAAACGGGGTCCTGGTTATTGAAATAGTTGAAGCGCCGCACTTTGTACGGGCAGTTGTTCGCACAGTAACGGGTGCCGATGCAGCGGTTGTAGGCCATGTCGTTCAGGCCTTCCTCATTGTGCTGCGTGGCGCCGACCGGGCAGACCTGCTCGCATGGAGCGTTTTCGCACTGCTGGCAGTGGAGCGGCTGGTGAATCGCGGTCGGGTTTTCCTTGTCGCCGTGGAAATAGCGGTCGATCCGAAGCCACTGCATTTCGCGGCCTCTCCGCACTTCGTCCTTCCCGACGACCGGGATGTTGTTCTCGGCGACGCACGCGATCACGCACGTGCCGCAGCCCGTGCATTTGCTGAGGTCGACCGACATGCCCCACGCGGCGCCCTCGAACTCGGGCTCTTTCCAGAGCGAGACGAGCGGCGGGTGGTGGTCGTGATGGAACGCGTCCTTGCCCTTCTTCTTGTAATCGACGAACTGCGCCTCGCGAACGATGGCCGAGTAGCGCTTGTCGTAGCCGCTCATGCCGATATCGTCGATCAGATAGTGATCCTGCGTCGTCGCGAGCTTCGCGCGCGCCCCGGTGCCTTTGATCTGGCCGCCGTGCGCGATGTAGCCCGTCTTCGTCGTGCGAAGCGCGTACGCGTTCGCTCCGACGCCGTCGCCCACGTGGCCCGCCGCGGTGCGGCCGTAACCGAGCGCGATCGAGACCGAGCGGGGCGCGTGCCCCGGCATCACGTATACGGGAATCGAAAGCGATTTCCCTTCGACCGTGACGTTCACGATGTCGCCCGTTTTGACGCCGAGCTCTTCGGCCGAGGCCGGGCTCATGTTCGCCGTGTTGTCCCAGGTGACTTTCGTCATCGGGTCGGGCATCTCCTGCAGCCAGCTGCTGTTCGCGAACCGGCCGTCGAAGACGCGGGCGTCGTGCGTGAAGAGCACTTCGAAGCCTTCGTCGTGCGATCCGCCGTGCAGCGCGCCGGCAACGGCGGCCGCGTTCAGCGCGGCGCGGTCGGTCGGAAGCGCCGTGTTCTCGACGATCCCTTCGTGCAGCGCGCGGCGCCAGCTCTTCTCGAAGTCGGCCACGGGGCCCGCCATCGAGCGGAACGTTCTGCGTACGATTTCGAAACCGGAGAACGGCTGCTCGCCGAGCATCATCGCCACGACTTCGAGATTCGTTTTTCCGTCGTACAGCGTATCGATCAGCGGCTGCACGGTGCTGACCGTGCCGTCCCACGCGCGCGCGTCGTTCCACGCTTCGAGGTAGTGCGCCTGCGGCAGATGCCACGTGCACTTCCGCGACGTTTCGTCTTCATAGAGCGAGAGGTGAATGCTGGTCGGCACTTTCGCGAGCGCCGCGCCGAAATCGAGATCGGCCGGCGCGTCGTAGACGGGATTGCCGCCGAGCATCGCGAGCACTTTCACGCGGCCCGCGTTCATGTCGGCCGCGACGTCCGCGATCGCCTGTTCGTGCGACGGGCGTTCCCCTTCGGGATCGCGGGTCAGCAGGACGGTCTTGTCGATGTTGCCGAGCGCGGTGTTGATCGCGTTCACGAGCGCGTGCACGGAAGCCGGCTGGCGATAGCCCGCCGTCACGATCGAACGCCCGCGATGATTCGCGAGATCTTCGGCCATCGTGGCGACGAACTCGGCCGGAACGTGCGCGCCGGTCTTGAGCTTGCCCTGAATCGCGCCGGCGATCGGTACGCCCTTCTTCGCGAGCTCGGATGCGAGCGCGTGCGTGAAGGCTTCGATTTCGCTGGCACGAAGCGGCAGGCGGTGATCCGCCATCGATCCCGTAATCGAATGCACCGGTTCGATCGCGTACATGCGGTTCATGTTCTCGCCGCTTCCGCCGCGTCCTTCCATGAAATCGCGCGCGTTCTTGAGCGAAGTGGGGTGATAGCCGAAAAGGTCGTCGTCGAGCGCGACCACGACCGAGGCTCTCTTGAAGTCGGCGTGCACGCGGTACGGGGCGCCGAAGGCGATGTTCGCGCCTTCGCGCATGGCATCCCACGAAACGGGCTCGTATTCGGTCCATTTCGCGTTCGGATACGACGCCAGAAGCCGCGTGCGGAGATCCTGCAGGCTCGGCGAGCTGCTCTTCTCGGTCAGAACCACGAGCCCGGCGCCTCCGCGCTCCCAGAGCCCGGCCAGATCGCCCTGGAGCGACTTCTGGAACTGGGCCCAGCCGGGGTGAACCGTCTGATT
>JABDJQ010000460.1 GCA_013002425.1 Gemmatimonadota bacterium | reverse complement strand
TCCTCCGCGGCCGTCTCGAGGCGCGCGAGGCCGCGGTCGACTTCCGCCTTCCAGAGACCGAACTTCATACCATAAGTAATCGGTTCCGCATAGATCCCGTGGGTCCGCCCGATCGCCACTTTCCTCTTATAGCGGATCGCCTGCTCGGCAAGCGCCTGCGCGAGACGCTTGCCCTCGGCGAGAAGAATGTTCGTGGCCGCCCGGATCTGGAGCGCAAGGGCGGTATCGAGCAGATCCGACGACGTCATGCCGAGATGAAGCCAGCGGGCCTCGGGGCCGACGTTCTCCTCCACGCATTCGAGAAAAGCGATCACGTCGTGACGCGTGCGCTTTTCGATCTCCAGAATGCGATCGACGTCGAAGCGCGCTTTCTCGCGGATCACGCGTACCGCCTCGGCCGGCACCTCACCCCGCTTCGCCATGGCGGCCGCAACGGCCACTTCGATCGTGAGCCAGTGGCCGAAGCGCGCTTCGTCGCTCCAGACGGCCGCGATCCCGGGCCTCGTGTATCGGGCAATCATTACTGGACGCTCCCTCGCGTTTCGCCGCTCGTGTCAGCCATCCTGCGGCGTTCCGGTCTGCCGCGCGGAACCGCGGCGCCGGGTCGCCATCTCTTTCGTACGAAGTTCGAATTCCTTGATCTGGCCGTCGCGCAGGACTCCGAATCGAAGACGGTCGCCGACCTGCACTCCGTGAAGCGCGCGCTGTGCCTGCTCGATTCCGGTGATCGTGGCGCCGTCGATCGTCAGAATCACGTCTCCCATCTCGATCCCCGACTCCTCCGCCGGGCTTCCCGCGTCGATGAACGAAATGATGACGCCGTCCGTCGACGGCAGGTCGAGCATGTTCTGAATCCGCGCCGTCACGTCGACAACGCGAAGCCCGACCCAGACCTGGCGCACGTGGCCGTACTGGATCACTTCCTCCACGACGCGCTTCGTGTGATTGATCGGCGTCGCAAAACCGATTCCGAGGCTCCCTCCCGACTGCGTGAAGATGAAGGTGTTGATGCCGACCACCTCGCCGTTGCTGTTCACGAGCGGGCCGCCGCTGTTGCCGGGATTGATCGCGGCATCCGTCTGAATCATGTCCCTGTAGTTGCTGCCGCTTGCCGTGCCTTCGAGATGGATGTCGCGCTTCAGCGCGCTGATCACGCCGGCGGTCACCGACGGCTGCGTATTATTGAGAAGATATCCGTACGGGTTTCCGATCGCGATCGCCCATTCGCCGATCTGAAGATCGTCGGAGTCGCCCAGTTCCGCGACGGGAAGGTCTTCGCCGTTGATGCGGATGACGGAAATATCGGAGGTCAGGTCGCGACCGACGAACTCGGCATCGTAACGGCGGCCGTCGCTCAAGACCACTTCGATGAACTCGGCGCCGTCGACCACGTGCCCGTTCGTCACGATGTAACCGTCGGCGTTGATTATCAGCCCCGATCCCATGCTCGGCGCTTCCGTGCGGCGCTGCTGCGAAGGGAAGAAGTCGCGTAGAAACCGGTTGAAGAGTTCGCTCTGATTCTGCGGCGGCCCCTGACGCACGACACGCGTCTTGAGTACCGAAACGGTAACGACGGAGGGACTCACGCGCTTCGCGGCTTCCACGATCGCGCTCCCGCGCGAGTCGTCGAGCGCCCGCGAGTTTTCGATCACGGTGGAACCGATCACAGGCTCGGGTTCCGCCACGTCGACAGACGCGCTTCTCACGAACAGGAATCCGACCGTGGCGGCGATCCCCGCTACGAAACAGAACAGCAGAAGGAAAATGGCACGCGCCATTTCGATGCTCCTTCGTGGGGTCTACACTTCGAAGCCGAGCTTCTTCCAGT
>JABDJQ010000433.1 GCA_013002425.1 Gemmatimonadota bacterium | reverse complement strand
GAACGGGGGCGACGCGATCGTGACGCCCGAAGGCGGGTTTACGACGTGGTACGACCAGGACGGCGTGCTCGGACTCACGATCCAGGGCCGGCACTACGGCGTCTTTCCGCCGACCGGATCCACATGGTCCGGCAGCGGACCGCTGCAGTCTTCGCTGAACGGGGGCGACTTCCTTTCGATCGCGCTGCTGCCGGACAACCAGACGACGACCATCGAACTCTTCAAGAAGCACGCCTACGCGTTCGTGACGAACAGCACCGTGGACTGGCAGTACGACGAAGCGGCCGCGACGGTGCAGACGACGTATTCGTACGAGACCGAGCTGCTGGACAGCAGCGGTACCAACGTAAACGAGACGATGACCGCGCTCTATCGCCACCAGTGGCTGAACACGTCCGCGACGCTGACGAGTCACTCGTACCAGTCGCCGAACGGCGAGATGAAGCTGTACGAGGGAAGCACGTTCACGACCGACCTGCCGTTCTCCGGCGTTCTGCCGGCGCTGCCCGATCGCGGGGACTACAACCCCGGCGAGCTGCTCGCGCTCGTCGAGTCCGTCGCCGTCGAAACGCTGCCCGTCCAGCCGACGTACGAAAACGGAAAGGCCATCGCGCGGTTCGCCCACCTTGTGCACATCGCGGATCAGATCGGCGCGACCACGGAGCGGGACCACTTCCTCACCGAGATCAAGAGTCGCCTGGAAGACTGGTTCACGGTCGGGGGCGCGCAGGAATATTCATACATCGACAACTGGGACGTGCTGACCGGGTACCCGTCGAGCTTCGGCGCGGACAACCAGATCAACGACCATCACTTTCACGCGGCTTACGCGATCCTGAGCGCGGCGACGGTCGCGCAGTACGACTCGGTGTGGGCGTCGCAGAGTAACTGGGGCGGCATGGTCAATCTGCTGATCCGCGACGCCAACAACTGGGACCGAACGAACACGCAGTTCCCGTTTCTCCGATCGCACGACGCCTATGCCGGGCATTCCTGGGCGGCGGGACACGGGGATTTCGGCGACGGCAATAACCAGGAGTCGAGCTCGGAGTCAATGAACTTCGCGACGGCCGCGATTCTCTGGGGCGAAGCGACCGGGCAGACGGACATTCGCGATCTGGGGGTCTTTCTGCACGCGACCGAGAAGACCGCGGTCGAGCAGTACTGGTTCGACGTGGACGACGCGGTGTTCCCGCCGACCTACCCGCACGTCGCGATCGGCATGGTGTGGGGGGGCAAGGGCGTACACTCGACCTGGTTCGGGGCCGACCCCGAGTTCATACACGGCATCAATATTCTGCCCGTGCACGGCGGCTCGCTCTATCTCGGCCATTATCCCGATTACGTCGTCGACAACTATAACGAGATCGTCGCCGAGCGCGGAAGCCAGCCTGTTATATGGAAGGACCTCCTCTGGCAGTTCCTGGCGCTCG
The DNA here is from genome assembly GCA_013002425.1 of Gemmatimonadota bacterium. Taxonomy (GTDB): domain Bacteria; phylum Orphanbacterota; class Orphanbacteria; order Orphanbacterales; family Orphanbacteraceae; genus JABDJQ01. The sequence goes on along the minus strand of JABDJQ010000433.1, from coordinate 2,094 downwards.
CCGATCCGAACCTCGCGCTCTCCTACTACTTCGCCGACCCCGGGTACGCGCCGTTCGACGGCGAGTCGCGCGCCCATACGATGCACTGGCTCTTCAATCTGAAGAAGATGGGCCAGGTCGAGACGACGATCTTCGCCGACATCGCGACCTACGCCGTCTTTCGTGATCCGGCCGGCGACCTGACGTACGTCGCCTATAACGCGGGCTCGACGAATCGACTCGTCACGTTCACGGACGGCTTCTCGTTCACCGTCGGCCCGCGCGAACTGAAGTCGCACAGCACGTCGACGCAGGATCCGAACGCGCCGGTCGTGCTGCTTCTGCGCGACAAGACCGCGGGGAAAGCCCCGCTCACGGTTCAGTTCACGGGAAGCCAGAGCTTCGACCCGAACGGCAACCCCCTGACTTTCGACTGGTCGTTCGGCGGAATCGGCACGAGCACGCAGGCCGACACCAGCTTCACGTTCGATACGGTCGGCGATCACACGGTCAGTCTGACGGTCACCAACTCGCTCGCCCTCTCCTCCACGGACAGCGTGACCGTTACGGTGCTGCCGAACGGAACGCCGTACTTCGGCACGCCCGTCTCCGTGCCGGGCAGAATCGAAGCCGAAAACTACGACCTCGGCGGCGAAGGGATCGCCTATCACGACGTCGACGCGAACAACATCGGCCTCGCTTACCGGCCGAGCGAAGGGGTCGACCTCGAGGGCGCGGCCGGCGGCGGCTTCGACGTCTACTGGATCGTCGCGGGCGAATGGATCGAATACACGTTCTCCGTCGCCACGGCCGGGTTCTACGACTTCATCCCCTATGTGGCGACCGTCCCGGGATTCGGCAACTTCACGATGTCAATCGACAACGTGGACGTAAGCGGCAGGCGAAACGTGTTTTCCACAGGCGGCTGGCAGTTCTGGAGTCCCATTACGATCGAAGCCGTTCCGCTCGATGCCGGTACGCACATCATGCGCTTCGATTTCGCTTCCGATTCCGACCAGACGGGATGGCTGTTCAGCATGAACTACATCGACGTGGCGCAGTCGATCGTTACGGGCGTGGATGACTTCGTGCCCGTCGCGCCCGGCCCGGCCAGGAACTACCCGAACCCGTTCAACCCCCGGACCTCGATCGAATTCGCGGTCCCGGCGGAAGGCCCCGTCAGGATGACGGTCTTCGACCTGAGCGGAAGACAGGTGCGTGTTCTTGTCGACGGAGACATGCCCGTCGGCACGCACACCGTCATCTGGGACGGCACCGGCGACGACGGACAACGGCTCGCGAGCGGCGTCTATTTCAACCGCCTCGAAACAGCCGGCCGGTCGCACATCGGAAAGATGGTCCTGCTGAAGTAGCGCGCGGGATCTTCGCTCAGAGAGAGCCGCCCAGAAACACCGTCAGCGCCGCGATGTAGTCTTCCCACGCTTCGAACTGCGGGATATGCCCGATGCCTTCGAGTTCGACGAGCTTCGCGCGCGGGATCGCGGCCGCGGCTTTCTCGTCGAGCGTCGCGTAGTCGCTCATCTCCGCCGCGATTTCGTCGCTGACAAGCGGCTTCCCGAGCGCGGTCTTGTCGCGCTGGCCGATGATCAGCAGCGTCGGCATCGACAGCCGGTCGAATTCGTAGAGCACCGGCTGCGTGAAGATCATGTCGTAGGCCAGTGCCGAGTTCCAGGCGATGCGCTCGTAGTCCGGGCCCCGGATCCACCCCTCCTGAATCTCGACGAGCGGTTCGTACGCACTCTTCCACTCGCCGGCGAAGTAGCTCTGCGTCATGTACTTCCTGACGCCCTCCGGCGTCTTCTTCAACTCGCTCCGATACCAGTCGTCGATCGTTTGATACGGAACGTGCAGCTTCCAGTCGTAAAGCCCGATCGGATTGACGAGCGCGAGGTGTTCGGTCGCCTCGGGGAACATGAGCGCGAAACGCGTCGCGAGCATGCCGCCCATCGAATGGCCGACGACGTCGACCCGCGCAACGCCGAGCTTGTCGAGAAGCGTTTTCGTATTCGTCGCGAGCGCCTGGAACGTGAACTGGTAGTGCGCGGGCTTGGTCGACCGGCCGAAGCCGATCTGGTCGGGCGCGATCACGCGATA
>JABDJQ010000401.1 GCA_013002425.1 Gemmatimonadota bacterium | reverse complement strand
CATCGCTCTTCAGTTTCTGCGTCAACGCGGGCGGAATCACTTCTCCCTCGCCTTTTGCGGGATCGTTCCAGGCCAGGTCGAGCGCGGCCGCGGCGAGCCAGGGCAGGCTGCCGCCACGCCGGGCAGTCTCTGCTTTGCCGGCGCCACGGCGCGGCGTCCCGGCAATCGGGACGACCCTGGCGGCTTCGGCCGATGCGAAATATCCGTCGGCATCGTTCTTCAGTTTCTGCGTCAACGCGGGCGGAATCACTTCTCCCTCGTCTTTTGCGGGATCGTTCCAGGCCAGGTCGAGCGCGGCCGCGGCGAGGTCGAACGCGTCTTCCTCCCCGGGGAACTGCGCGAGAAGGGCGGCGAGTTCCGCTTCGTTCTCACGGGCCAGAAGCCCGGCGGCGCGATCGCTCAGCAGGTCGTGGAGCCGTTGCAAGCGTGGATCTGTCATGCCTGTGCTCCTTTACCGGGATCGGGACGCGGTCCGCTCAGGCTTCGCCTGATCTCCGCGAGCCCCCGCCGGATATGCGACTTGACGGTGCCGAGCGGAATGCTGGTGGCTTCTACGATTTCGCCGTGCGACATTCCGTCGAAAATCGAGAGCTTCAGCACCCTCTGCTGTTCCGGCTTCAGCGTCTTCAGGGCGCGTGCCGCGAACTGCGCCTCGACCGATCGTTCCATGCGTTCGTGATCGTTGACCGCGATCTCCGCCGCGTCGTCGAGGCTCGTGTGCTGCGGGCGCCGTCCCGTGCTCCGCATGCGGTCGATCAGCCGGCGTCGCGCGATCATCGCGATGAACGTCTTTTCGCTCGCTTTGACCGGGTCGAAGCTCGCCGCTTTCTTCCAGAGTTCGATGAAGATCTCCTGGACGGCGTCTTCCGCGTCGCTCCGATTCGGCGACAGCCGGAGAGCGATCGACCATACGAGACCGCCGAAGCGATCGATGCACTCCTGCACCGCCGCTCGATCCCCCCGAGCCACCTTCAATAGAGACGGTTCCGTCACGAAATGCGAATCCCTTCAAGAGAGTTCCCGATTCGGTGCGAGGATAGAGAAGACCCGGGAGGGAAGCAAGACCTCTCCCGGGTACCAGACGATCGTTCGTTTTCAGCCGGTCCGTATTGATGGAACAGATCGCCTTAGTTCGGGATCAGTACCGTGTCGATGACGTTGATCACGCCGTTGCTGCAGGCGATGTCGGTCTGCACGACGCTGGCATTATCGACCTTGACGCTCCCCTTTTCGACGTCGAAGGCGACGATGCCGCCGTTCAGTGTCGCGGCGCCGTTGGCCTGCAGCACGTGCGCGGCGTCGAGTTGGGTCGGTATCACGTGGTAAGTCAGGATCGAGATGAGTTTGTCACGGTTTTCGGGCTTGAGCAGGGTCTCCACGGTGCCCGCCGGCAGCTTCGCAAAAGCTTCGTCGGTCGGGGCGAAGACCGTGAACGGGCCGTCACCGGAGAGGGCGCCCACGAGGTCCGCGGCCTGAAGCGCGGCTGTGAGCGTCTTGAAGGAACCGGCGCTCACGGCCGTTTCGACGATGCTGGCGGCTTCGTGGTTCGAGTAGTCGGCCTTGCTCGCCTCCTTGTAGGATCCGCTTCCGCAGTCGCCGGCGAGGGCGAAGGGTGCGTTGCCGAGGGCGAGGGCGGCTGCGAGGCCGACAGCGATTCTGGTCGTGTTCTTCATTTTTCATTCCTTTCGTAAAGACATCCGTACTGTTGCTTCCGAATTCATGGCCGGTCGGATTGTTCAGTCCTTCCGCCTGGCCCGTTTTCTGCCGGGCTCATTCAACAGTTCGTTCCGAGGAAGGAATCGGATGCACTCTTCGTGATTTTTTCTCGCGCCGGGCCGGAAGCCTCGGTTAGGTTCGACCACAGGAGGTTCCCCGCTTTGATCACACGCGCTCAGGCACGATGGATACTGCTCGCGATCCTTCTCGCGACGGCCGCTCTCCGCTTCGCGTTCGTCGGCGCGTTTCTGGAGCATGTTCCGGCGAAGACGATCCTGAAG
>JABDJQ010000397.1 GCA_013002425.1 Gemmatimonadota bacterium | reverse complement strand
GTACATCATCGGCGGACCGTTTCGGTCGCTTGCGTTCCTCGATCAGGAGCGGGATCGCCTCTTCATGATCGACTACGCCGTGTACGTGCCGGGAGGAACGAAGAAGTACTACCTCTGGGAACTCGAGTCGGTCGTCGAAACGTTCCGGCTCGACGCATACCCGTCGGATCCGTCGTGATCGAGATCCCGGTCAATCTCGCGGAGCGATCGTATCCGATTCGGATCGAACAGGGCATTCTCGCACGTTCGGGCGAAGAGGTCGCCCGCTTCGCGAAGGGGCCGCGCCTCCATATCGTTACCGACCACAACGTCGCCAGGCACTATCTCGACGCCGTGAGCCGCAGTCTCGAGTCGGCGGGGTACGCGCTTTCCGTTTCTCGATGCGCTCCGGGCGAAGCGAACAAGACATTGCTTTCGATCGAGTCGATCGTGAACGACATGGCGCGAGCGGGGATCGATCGCTGGGACGCGGTCGTCGCGCTCGGAGGAGGCATCGTCGGAGACATGGCCGGATTCGCGGCGGCGGCATGGATGCGCGGGATCCCTTTCGCGCAGATTCCGACGACTCTCGTGGCGCAGGTCGACTCGTCGGTCGGCGGCAAGACCGGGGTCAATCTTCCCGCGGGGAAGAACCTCGTGGGCGCGTTTCACCAGCCCGCGCTCGTTCTGATCGATCCGCTCGTTCTCGGCACTCTCTCCGACCGCGAATACGTGTCCGGGCTCGCGGAAGTCGTCAAGTACGGCATGATCCGGGACCGGGATTTCTTCGCGTCGCTCGAGCATGATTCCCGGGCGATCCTCGATCGCGACCCGGAATCGATCGTCCGCGTCGTTTCGCGGAGTTGCGAAATCAAACGGGAGTACGTGGAAGCCGATGAAAAGGAGAGGGGCGGCAAGCGGGCCCATCTGAACTTCGGGCACACGTTCGGACACGCGATCGAGGCTGCCACGAAATACCGCCGCTACCTGCACGGAGAAGCGATATCACTCGGCATGATCGCCGCCGCCAGGACGGGCCGCAATCTGGGCAGGATCTCGCCGAAGCAGGAGGAACGGCTGCGGGCTCTGCTGACGACGTTCCGGCTGCCCGTGAGCGGTGTTCCCGTATCGCCCTCCGCGCTTCTGCCGCTTCTGAAGCGGGACAAGAAGGCGAGGGGGGGCCGGATCCGAATCGTATTGACCCGCGGAATCGGCTCTGCTAGCTTGACATCCGCAGTCGGTGAACCCGAAATACGCCAGGGGTTCGCCCGGATCTGCTCACGGAGGTGATGAAGTGGACCAGTCCCACCGGAACACACAACGCTCGACTTCTCCCGACGAACGACTGCTCGCCGACCTCGACAGGAACCCCGCGAGCCTGGCTTTCGTCGCGCTTGCTCACCGCCGCATCCAGACCGGGTCGGTCGAAACGGCGCTCGATCTCTGTGAACGCGGACTGCGTCACCATCCGAACCATTCCACGGGACATCTGATCTACGGGCTTGCGCTCGAAGCCGCCAGCCGTGACTCCGAAGCGCGCGACGCGTTTCAGGAGGTCGTTCATCTCGACCCGGGGAACAGGATCGCCGTGCAGCATCTCGGGAAGCTGACACGACCCGCCGTGGAACCGCCCGCGGCGCCGCCGGTCGCCCCGTCCGAAGCGGACGAAGACGGCGAACTCGACTTCGAGGACGAAGTGGCCTTCTTCACGTATTCGATGGCGGAAGTATACGAAGCCCAGGGCTTTTTCGAGAAGGCGCTCACGATCTATCAGCGCGTACTTACCATCCAGCCGGACCGGGACGACGTACGCGAGCGTATGGACTCTGTGCGCCGCAAGATGAGACCCGCCTGACGGGAAGCCGTGTGACTCCTGCCAAACGATATCTCGCCGTCTTCCACGGACCCAACCTCGATCGCCTGGGGGAGAGGGATCCGAAGTGGTACGGCACAGACACCCTTGCTATAATCGACGCGGAAATCGAGTCCCTCGCACAGGAACTGGGATTCGGAGCGCAGTC
>JABDJQ010000379.1 GCA_013002425.1 Gemmatimonadota bacterium | reverse complement strand
CGATGAATCGAAAAAAACCGATCGTCCACGAGCTGCGGAACGGGCTCAAGGTTCTGATGAAGCCCACGCACTCGGCGCCGCTCGTCTCGGTCTGGTGCTGGTACAAGGTCGGCTCGTCCGACGAGCGTCCCGGAATCACGGGCGTCTCCCACTGGCTCGAACACATGCTGTTCAAAGGCACGAAGAAGTACTCGAAAGAGGAAATGAAGAGCCTCGTCGAGAAACGCGGCGGGTACTGGAACGGCTACACCTGGATCGACCAGACGACTTACTTCGAAACGCTTCCGAAAGACCATCTCGATTTCGCGCTCGAACTCGAATCCGAGCGGATGGCGTACAGCCTGATCGATCGCCGGGAGTTCGACTCGGAGCGCACGGTGATCCTGGCGGAACTGCGCGGCGGGGAGAACAATCCTGAATCGCTGCTCGATCGCGAGGTGACCGCCGCCACGTTTCAGGCGCACGGTTATCACTGGCCCACGATCGGGTGGGAAGAAGACGTGAAGCGCATCACGCACGACGAGATGCTCGGGCATTACGAACGTTGGTACAACCCGTCGAACGCGACTCTCGTTGTCGCAGGCGACTTCGATCCGGGTGCCACGCTTCGCAAGGTGCGCAAGCACTTCGGACGCATCCCGAAGGGAATGAAGCGGCCGCAGGAGCGTACGGTCGAAGCGCCGCAGCTCGGCGAAAAGCGCGTCACGGTTGAGGGGAGCGGTACGACTTCCTACTATCACGCGGCGTTCCGCGCTCCGGCCGTATCCGACCCGCGCTTCTACGCGCTTGTCGTGCTCGACGCCGTACTCGGGGGCGCCAAGGGGATCAGCCTCTGGAGCTCCGGCTCGGAAGCCACGAAGAGTTCCCCGCTGAATCAGGCGCTCGTGGAAAAGCGTCTCGCGACCGCCGCCCGTTCATTCACGGTGCCGACGCGCGACCCGTACCTTTACTATTTCACGGTGACCCTCGCGCACGGCGTCACGACCGACCGTGTCGAGAAGAGCCTGTTCCGGCTCTTGAATCGGGCCGCCGCGAAAGCGCCGACGAAACGCGAGCTCGAAAAGGCGAAGAACCAGATCCGGGCCGCGCACGTTTTTCAAAGCGACTCGGTCACGGAAGTCGCGCACAACCTGGGCTATTTCGAAACGATCGATTCGTACGAGTTCCTCGATACGTTCCTCGACCGCGTCCAGGCGGTAACGGCGGAAGAGGTGCGGGCGCTCGCGGAAACGCTCTTCGTCAGCAAGAACCGTACAGTGGGCATTTACGCGCCGGAGAAAGTGCGCAGAGGGAGGCGCGCGTGATCCGCACAGTGCTGCCCGGCGGCCTTCGCGTCATCGTGAAGACGAACCGGCTGAGCCCCTCCGTCGCCGTTCGTCTCGTGCTGCACTCCGGCACGATGCCGGATCCCGTCGGGAAAGAGGGGCTCGCGAACCTCACTTCGTCACTGCTCGAAGACGGCACGAAGAAGTGGACGGGCGATACGATCGCCGAGAAGACCGATTTCATCGGCGCCGACTTCGGAGTCTCCGTCGACCGCCACGCCACCGTCTTCGTTTCGTCGTTCCTGCGCGAGCACCTGGCGTTCATGCTCGGTCTCGGGCGTGAACTGCTCGCGAATCCGGTATTCCCCGCGAAAGAGATCCGCAAGGTGCAGGGGCAGATATTGTCGGACCTGCGCGAAGACGAACACGATACCGGCGCCGTCGCCATGAAAAATCTCCGCCGCTTCCTGTACCCGCGAACCCATCCGTACGGACGGCCCGCGAGCGGCACGAAGAAGACGATTCCGGCGCTCAAGCGGAGCGATCTCGTCCGCTTTCATCGCGATGAGTATCGCCCGAGCGGCGGCATCCTGATGATCGTGGGCGACGTGAAGGAATCGGAAGCCGTCGCCGCCGCGAAGCGCGCGTTCGGTTCCTGGCGCGGGAACGGGCGCTCGGGACCGCCGGAAGTGCCCGGCGCGAAGGGACCGCGGCGCATTCGCACGAAAGCCCACGTCATTGCGCAGAAGTCGCAGTGCGACATCGCTCTCGGCATGGTCGGGATCCGGCGCCTCGATCCCGATTTCTTCGCCGCCATCGTCCTGAACCAGATTCTGGGGGCGTTCGGTCTCGGCGGCCGCCTCGGGAACCGGATTCGCGAGCAGGAGGGGCTGGCTTACTACGTTTACAGCGCCCTCTCGCCCACCGTGGGGCCCGGGCCCTTCGTGATCCGCGCCGGCGTCCATCCGAGCCAGGTCGGCCGCGCCGTGGCGCTCATGGTCGAGGAGATCGACCGGATCCGTCAGAAGAAGGTCACGGACCGCGAAATCGAGGAAACACGCCGCTTCATGATCGACAGCATGCCGCTCAGGCTCGAAACGAACGAGGGGATCGCCGCCTTTCACCTGAACGAGGAGTACTACGGGCTCGGGCCGCACTACCTCGAAAAGTACCGAGAATCGGTGCAAGCCGTTACGAAAGAAGAGGTTCTGGCGGTCGCACAGCGGCTGCTCCGCCCGGACGCTTTCGGCCTGTCGGTCGCCGGCCCGGCGCTCCCCGCCCCCCTGGAGGATCTGGTCGGTCCGCTCTCCTGACGCCACCGCGTGCTTGACACCCATTTCCCGCGCCCTATATATTGTTTGATTCTGAGGTCCGGTCGGGCACGTCCCGGGATTCCTCCTCCCTTTTAGCGAAAGTGGGGTTCCGCTGATGCCTCCGATGGATATCGAGATCTCCGCCATTGAGGACGGGATCAACGAGTTCGATTTTCTGGCGAAGCCGGAAGAGCTGGATCTGCAACTGGAGGATACGGTCTTTGCAGAAGACGTATCGGTCGAGCTTCGCATCACGCGTTCCTCGGATACATTGACACTGACAGCCCGTTGCGTGACACGCGCGGACCGAACGTGCGCGCGCTGTCTTTGTACGTTCAAGGACGGCGTCGACTCCGAGTTTTACGAGGTTGCCGAGCTCGACGGAGAAAAGCTGCGTTTGCTGGACGATCAGTACGACGGCGATCCGGGTTTCCTGAACCGGGCCCCGGGAATCTTCGTAATCGATCCGCTCGTCCGGGAAGCCGTTCTCGTATCCTCGCCGATGAAGCCGGTCTGCAGGGAAGACTGCCGGGGACTTTGCCCGCAGTGCGGTGCGGACCGGAACGAACAGGAATGCAACTGCGAGGAGAGCCACGGGCACAATGTCTGGGACGCTCTCAAAGATCTCGCTCAAAATGAAAAGGATTGAGACATGGCTGTCCCTCAGAGGAGAACCTCGAAAATGCGCAAGAACAAACGGCGTGCGCACGACGCGATGAAGGCGAAGAGCCCGTCGGTCTGCACGCATTGCAGCCAGCGCAAGGTTCCGCACCGCATCTGCTCGCATTGCGGGTACTACAATGGTCGGCGCATCATCGTAACCGCCTAATATGGCCGACAAAAACGCTCCCATCGGCATCGCCATCGACGCAATGGGTGGCGACGCGGGGCCCCAGGTCGTCGTGGAGGGCGTGGTGCGTGCCATGCGCGCCTCCGAACAGAACCTGGATATCTATCTCGTAGGTGATACGCATCGCATCGAGCTGGAACTCGGCCGTCACGGCGATCTGCCGAAACGCCCTCAGATCGAGCATACGACCCAGGAAATCCAGATGGAGGACAAGGCGGCGTCCTCGCTCCGGCGAAAGAAGGACTCTTCGATCGCCCGCGGCCTCCAGCTCCAGAAGGACGGCAAGGCGCAGGCGTTCGTGAGCGCCGGGAACACCGGCGCCGTCGTCGCGTCCAGCCTGCTCGCGCTCGGCCGTCTGCCCGGCGTACGCCGGCCGGGGATCGCGACCTACGTGCCGGGAAACAACGGCGGCTATGTACTGCTCGACGTCGGCGCCACGAAAGATTGCAAGCCGATCGACCTCGTTACATTCGGTCAGATGGGTTCGGTCTATGCCGAGCGGATTCTGAAGCGGCCGAACCCGCGCATCGGACTCCTGAATATCGGCGAGGAAGAAGGAAAAGGGAACGAACTCACGCGTGAGGCGTATGAGTTGTTTCAGACCGCCGAGGTCAATTTCGTCGGGAACGTCGAGTCGAACGCGCTGTTTCAGCGAGCCGCCGACGTCGCGGTCTGCGACGGCTT
>JABDJQ010000342.1 GCA_013002425.1 Gemmatimonadota bacterium | reverse complement strand
CCCGCGCGACAGACAGGAATCCGAGGATCCCCGGCCGGGCGATCCCCAGCTCGTCTCTTCGTAATCTCTCCCCTGGAATTTCGACCGGATCAGGAAGTCGAGGCGGTTTCTTTCCGCTGATCTTTCTGTGACGGAGCCTGCGGGGCGCCGGAGCTCTTCTGCGCGGTCATCTTGCCGCCCTGGAGCGATTTCCGGCTTTCGACCGAACGCCAGCAGCCGCCGTCGAAGTAGACGCCCTCTTCGATCACGAGGTTCTTCGTGTAGATGTTCCCCTCGAAATGGGAGCCGGCCTGCAGTTTCACGCCGTCCTGCGCGTTGATTTCGCCTTTGATATTGCCCGCGATCGCGGCCCGCTGCGTTTCCACTTCGGCGTCCAGTTTTCCACTCTTGCCTACGACCAGCGTTTCGGAAACGGTCAGTTTCCCTTTGAATTCGCCATCGACGCGGATGCTCCCTTTCACACTGATGGAGCCGTCGAAAGAGCAACCCGCGGCTATAATGGAGGCCACGTTGGTGTCTTCGTAATTCGATTTGGCCATGCTTTCCTACTCCTCAAGTTGTGGACGGTGGTCGAATGATAAGGACTGCGGCGAGACAGCGTCAAGCCGATTTCCCCGTTTCACGACGGGATCGCCATTTTTGAGACGAACCGGGCGGGCATGTATTAAAATGACGGCCCGTCCCGCCACGGCGTGACTGAACGGAACCCGCGAAACCCGCCGGAAGGAATTCGATGCTCCGCTCCCAGAGAGGCTACGACGCGGTCGCCACATTCAAGAGGAGCATTTCGCTCATCCTGCTCCTGGGCCTGATTCTCGGCGTATTCTCCGGGCTCTCGCACATTCGCGCGAACGACTACGGCGACCAGGGGCTTCGTCACGCCTCTCTCGACGTCTTCGTGGATCATCTGAACGCCGCGTTCTTCCGCTTCGTCATCACCCTGATACCCGCCGCGCTCGCGCTCTTTCTGCTCTACCGGATCGCGCCGCGCTCGTTTCGCCAGGTGTACGCCGTTCTCGCGCTCGCACTCCTCATACTGTTTGTCGGCAGCCGCGGCTTCTTCCTCGAAGGGTGGGATTTCCGGAGCGCGCTCGGTGTTTCTCCCGAAGTGTGGCGCGGGATCCTGAGCTTTTTCGTTACGATCCTCGCGATCGGCCTCGCGCGTCTTCTTTACGACACGTCGAAAGCGCTCCACGCGATCATTCGGGTCGTGCCGTTTCGCATGATCCTGCTCGTACTGTTTCTGCTCGCGGCGGCGAACTCCGCGCGGTACATCAATCACACGAAGAATTTTCCACGCGGCCCGAACGTCATTCTGCTTACGGTCGACGCGCTGCGTCCCGACCGTCTCGGTTCGCAGGGACGGCTCTCGAGCCCCACGCCGAACGTGGATCGCATCGCGGCGCAGGGGATCCAGTTCGCGAACGCGTACACGACGTCGCCTCGCACGACGCAGGCGCTCGCCACGATTCTGACCGGGCGCTATCCACAGACGACGGGCGTGCGCAGACTGTGGGACCGGCTCGAAGACCGGGAGATGACGGTTACGGAAATCCTGGCCGACCGCGGCTACGACACCGGCGGCTTCGCTTCCCTTCCCGCGCCGGACGACGAGTTCGGATTCGCGCAGGGGTTTCAGAAGTTCGCCGCGTATCCCGCGGGCGGCGCCGGTGCGATCACGAATGCCGCGATCGACTGGCTCGATTCGCGCAAGGATCGCCCATTCTTCCTCTGGATGCACTACGACGACCCGAAAATGCCGTACTGCCCCCCTTCGCAGGAGCTGATCGACATCGATCCGCTCTACAACGGGGCGTTCCCGCACTGTTTCGACTACACTCCTTCGCGCGGATGCGTGGTGTTCGGCCTCTCCCGGTTCGATTCGACCGAAACGGCGCAGATCGAGCGGCTTTACGACAGCGAGATCCGTGCCGTCGACCGCGAAATCGGGAAACTTCTGGCCGCCCTCGAACGTGAGGATCGCCTGCACAATTCGCTGATTCTGCTGACCGGTACGTCCGGGGAGAGTCTCGGGGAACACGGGTACTACTACGATCACGGCGAACTGCTCTACGACCCCGTCATTCAGGTTCCGCTCATCATCCGCGCGGAGAACCTGCCGCGCATGATGATCGAGTCGCAGGTCCGCAACCTCGACATCGTGCCCACGCTGCTCGACATTCTGCACTTCGACGTGTCGGATCGCTTCGAGGGGGTCAGCCTGATGCGGCTCGTGCAGCGCGAGAGCAGCGCGGAGATCCTCCCCGTGTTCGTCGAGTCGGGCGAGTCTCTGACGCCGCGATTCAATCACTCGCGCCCGATCCCGACCATCGGAGGGAAGCTCCGGGCCGTCCGTGACGGTCGCTGGAAACTGATTCAAACGCCGGCGCCCGGCGACGACCGCGTGGAGCTCTACGATCTCCATACGGACCCGGCCGAAACGCTGAACGTCGCGACCGACAATCCGGAGACCGTGCGGACGCTCACGAACGAACTGAACGCCTGGATCGCAAAAACCCCCGCCGACACGCTGGTCGACGGGGGCGAACTTCCCTCATGGCTCGCTTCGGAAAACGTGAACGTTTATCCCTGAAGCGCTTCCTTGAATTTCTTCGTAAGCTCCGGAACGATTTCGAACACGTCACCCACGAGTCCGTAGTGCGCCACTTTGAAGATGGGCGCGTTCTCGTCCTTGTTGATCGCGACGATGTTGTCCGACGTGCGCATGCCGGCCAGGTGCTGGATCGCGCCCGATATGCCGCATGCGATATAGAGCTTCGGCTTCACGGTCTTGCCGGTCTGCCCGACCTGATGCGCGTACGGAATCCAGCCCGCGTCGACGACCGCGCGCGACGCCCCCACGGCGCCGCCGAGAGCCGCCGCCAGGTCGTTCACGATCTCGAAGCCTTCGGGATCGCCGAGGCCGCGCCCGCCCGAGACGATCACGTTCGCGTCGATCAGGTTCACGGTCTTTCCTTCGTCCGCCAGGAACTCGACGACGGTCGTGCGCGCCGAAGCCGGAAGCTCCGGTGCGACTTCTTCGACGTCGCCGCCTCCCCCCGCGCCGTCCGCGGGCAGAGGGAACGCCTTCGGCTTCACGGAGAAGATCTTCGGCCCGGAGGAGCGGTTCTCGACCGTGGCCGTCAGATTGCCGCCGAAGAAGGCGCGCGTTCCGACGAGCACGTCGCCGTCCCAGTCGAGATGCGTGCAATCCTGCACCGCGCCGCCGTCGAGCGAAGCCGCGAGCGACGCCGCGAGCTCCTTGCCGTTCAGCGTGCCGGGAATCAGGATCACGTCGGGTTTGCGGTCGCGGGCAAGAGCGCCGAGGGCCGACGTATATGTTTCGGCGACGTACGTATCGAGCTTCGGATCGACCATGAGTACGACCTGCGAAGCGCCGGCCGCCTGCAACCCCTCCGCCACGCCGTCTTTCGAAGCGCCGCAGTAGATTCCGGCAACGGCGCCGCCGTCGCCCGCGAGTTCCTTCGCCTTCCCGAGTATTTCTTTCGTCGTGCGGGAGATTCCCGATTCGCCGCGCTGGGCCACGACCCATATCGTTTTCGACATCGGATCTCCTTCTAGAGGACTTTCTTGTCCATGATTCGCTGCACGAGGGTGGCCGCCATCTCTTCGGGGCTGCCGGTGATCATCTCGACACCCGACGGCGCCGGGGGCGGATCGAGGCTGCGGATTTTCGTCGGCGATCCCGCCGCGCCGACCGTCGACGGATCGACGCCGATGTCAGCGAGCGACCACGAAGGCACTTCCCGCTTCGACGCCTTGCGGATCCCGAGCAGCGAGGGGTAACGCGGTTCGTGAATGCCCTTCATGACCGAGATCACGGCCGGCAGTGTCGCTTCCATGACCTGACGTCCGTTTTCGAGCGTGCGCACGACGCGGATCTTCTTCGCGTCGGCGTCGAAATCCACGACCTCCGACACGAACGTAAGCACCGGGATGTCGAGCAGCTGCGCGAGAGCGGCCGTTACGATCGATGAATTGTCATCCGCCGCGCGGTCGCCGGTTACGAGAAGATCGTAGTCGCCGATCTTCTTCGCCGCGCCCGCGAGCACGCGCGCGATCGCGTTCGGGTCGCTCCCCTCGAGCGCGTCGTCGGCGACGAGGTAGCTGTTGTCGACGCCCATCGCGAGCGCCTCCTTCAGGATCTTCTCCGCGCGACTGTTTCCGGCCGTCACGGCGTGCACCTCCCCGCCCTTGGCATCTTTGATCTGCAGCGCAGTCTCGATGGCGAAGGGATCGATCGGGTCGGTCAGGAAATTCCCCCCGCCCGCGGCCTGCACCTGGCCGTTCTCGGAGACCGAAACGCCTTCGGGCGTCTCCGGGACCTCCTTGACGAAAACGATCGCTTTCATTTCTGTAAATCCTCCCGGATGAAACTGGGAAAAGTGTAGGACGACAAGCGCTGCGAGGCTAACAAAGCGCCGGAAAAACTGTCAAGCGAGCGAAATCCCCCTTAGCGCACGATTTCCTCTTTATCGCATTTATTTCTTGATTCGGATTCGCCGATCTGGGATAATTCCACTGCCTCGACAAACCAGCCTTTCATTTGGAGCGTACTGCTTTCCTCGTGAGCCGGAGTCCCGCATGCAACCATCGGACTCGTGCACCACGACCGCTGCGGTTGCTCCTTTTTTTCTGCCCGCGACCGAGCCGCCGGGAACCCGCATTCTCTCTCGCGCGTTTGAATACTATAGTAAGAGTCAGAGAAACACGCACGAGTCGCCGCTCCCTTCTGGCGGCCTTTCCCCGGGGAGTTATTCATGACAGCCGATTTCCTCCGGACCGCACGCATGAGCGCCGCGGCCGCCATCCTGTTCGCAAGCCTGTTATCGCCCGCATCCGCCCTCGCGGCCGGATTCCTCGGCGTATCCGTCCAGGCCGTCGAAGACGCGATCGCCGAGGCGCTCGCCCTGGCTCCCGGCCGCGGCGTGCTCGTCGCCTCCGTCCTCGATGACAGCCCGGCCGGCTCGGCTCGGATCAAAGTCGGCGACGTGATCGTCGAGGTCGAAAAAGCCGCGGTCACCTCGCCCGGCGAGTTCCGTGAGCTGATCCGGAAGTACGAACCCGGCCGATCGGTCGATCTCCGCATCCTGCGAAACCAGAAGTACATCAATGTGGCGGCCGTGCTCGGAGAGCCGCCGAAGACGAGCGGCAAGCTGGAGAAGAAGTCCGCGCGCGCGCACGGCTTCGAGAAGATGAAGAAAGCCGCGGCCAGACCGTGGATCGGCGTCGAACTGCAGGACCTCGAGGACAATTCGCTCGCCTCCTACTTCGGGGTCGGGAGCAACGAAGGCTCGCTCGTCACGCGCGTCCACGACGAAAGCCCCGCGAAGAAAGCGGGCCTCGAGAGCGGCGACGTCATCGTGAAGTTCGCGGACGAGGAAGTGGGCGAGGGCGCCGACCTGATCCGGGCGGTACGCGATCGCAAAGCCGGCGACCAGGTCGAGATCGCGTTCATGCGCAAAGGGAAGCTTCAGACCGCGAAGCTGACGCTCGAGCAGCGACCGATGGATGTCAGCATGAATGCGCCGGGGATGCCCCGGATGCATCCGCGCGCGCCGATGGCGCCCCATGCGCCGTTCTTCCAGAAGAAAAACGGCAAGTCGCGCGGAGCGATCGACGAACTGCGTGAAGAACTCGAGGAGCTCCGGCGCGAGCTGAAGGAACTGCGCGACGAATCGTAAGAACTGTGACACGAATCCTTCCTTCGTGTTTCGAGACCGGGGGCCGTCCTGCAAGGGACGGCCTTCGGCATATGGTGCCCGGCCGCCAGCAGTGATACTCTTGTTTCCATGACACCACGCATGCATCAGACCAGCGTCCGGGTTCGCTACGCCGACACGGACAAGATGAGAGTGGCGTACTACGCGAACTACCCCGTCTGGTTCGAGGTCGGGCGCGCCGAACTGCTGCGCGCCCACGGCTA
>JABDJQ010000337.1 GCA_013002425.1 Gemmatimonadota bacterium | reverse complement strand
GCTCTTCGACGTGCTGGTCGAGCCCGGAATCCAGGACCCCACGTTCGTTCTCGACTTCCCGAAGGAAATCTCGCCGCTCGCGAAGGAACGCCCGGACCGCCCCGGCGTCGTCGAACGGTTCGAGCCTTACCTGTGCGGGATGGAGATCGGGAACGCGTTCTCCGAACTGAACGACCCCGTGGAGCAGCGCAGGCGGTTCGAAGCGCAGCTCGAACTGCGGGGGCCCGAAAGCGAGGAAGCGCAGCAGCTGGACGAGGACTATCTCCGGGCGCTCGAGTACGGGATGCCGCCGACCGGGGGCCTCGGGATCGGCGTCGATCGAATCAGCGTGGTCTTCGCGGACCAGCCGTCGATTCGCGACGTCATCCTGTTCCCGCAGATGAGACCCGAGACCGCCCCCTCAAAGTAGGCGAAACATGGGCTACGAGTTCTTCATCGCGAAACGCCACATCAAGTCGCCCAGCCGTTTCGGCTTCGTGCCGATCATTACGCTGATCTCGATTCTGGGCGTTTTCGTCGGGGTCGCCTCGCTGATCGTCGTTCTCTCCGTCATGAACGGTTTCGAGACCGAAGTGAAGTCCAGAATCGTGGGCACCCACGCTCATGTCATTCTGCTCAAGTTCGGGAACGAGCCGATCGAACCCGACCCCGAGCTCCTGACGACCGTGCGCGAAACGCCCGGTGTCGTCGCGAGCGCGCCGTTCGTTTATTCGAAGGCGATGATTCAGGTCGGCAGAGATCAGGACGGAATCGTCATCAAGGGCGTCGATCCCGAGCAGGAAGACGCCGTCTCGGATCTGCTGCGCCGCACGTCGCCGCCCGACGCGCGCCTGCAGTGGGAAGACGGCGCCATGCCGCCCGTTCTGCTCGGCGAGGAGATCGCACTCGATCTGGGCGCCACGCTCGGCGAGACGATCGTGCTGGCGTCGTTCCAGAACACGTCGCGCAATCCGTTCGGCGCCGTCCCGAAGATGCGCCGTTTCCGCGTGCAGGGGACGTTCGACTCGGGTATGTACGAATACAATTCGTCTCTACTATTAATGCCGCTCCGCGCCGCCCAGGACTTCTTCAGTCTCGGCGACGACGTGACCGGCATCGCGATCAACGTCGAAGACGCATACGCGGCGCCCGAGATCGCGGCCCAGGTCGTCGCGCGCGTCGGCAGCCCGCCGTACCGCACGAACAACTGGATTCACCTGAACCGCACGCTGTTCACCTGGATGGAAACGGAAAAGCGGGTGATGTTCATCATCCTGGCTCTCGTCATTCTGGTGGCCGCGTTCAATATCGCGAGCACGCTGATCATGGTCGTGATGGAGAAGACGCGTGAGATCGGCGTGCTGAAATCGATGGGCGCCACACTCCGCAGTATTCTGATCATATTCGTCATGGAGGGCGTGACGATCGGCGGGATCGGCACGCTCCTGGGATGCCTGGGAGGGTGGGGGGCCTGCGTCCTGATCGATCGCTATCAGATCATTCCGCTTCCCTCGGACATCTATTTCATCGATTCTCTCCCCGTGAGCCTCGAATGGACCGACGTCGCCCAGGTCGCGGTCGCGGCCATGGTGATCTGTCTCTTCGCGACTCTCTATCCGGCGTGGAAGGCTTCGCGTCTCGAGCCGATCGAGGCGATTCGGGTGGACGGCTGACATGGGATTCATCGTCGAAACCAAAGGTCTCTGCAAGTCGTACCGGTCGGGCGATCAGTCGCTTACGGTGCTCGAGGATATCGCCCTGCAGGTGAGCCAGGGTGAGATCCTCTCGATCGTAGGTACATCGGGGGCCGGCAAGAGCACGCTGCTCCATGTGATCGGAACGCTGATCCGTCCGACGTCGGGCGAAGTGCGCATCGACGGCGAAGACGTTTTCAAACTGTCGGATCACAAACTCTCTCACTTTCGCAACGAACGCATCGGCTTCGTGTTTCAGTTCCACCATCTGCTCCCCGAGTTCAGCGCGGAGGAGAACATCATGCTGCCGCTGCTGATCGGCGGCGCGCGCGAAAGCGACGCGCGAAAGCGGGCGCTCGAACTGCTGCGCGCCGTTTCTCTCGAAGCGCGCGGGTCGCATCATCCGTCCGAACTCTCCGGCGGAGAACAGCAGCGAATCGCCGTTGCGCGCGCGCTCGCGACAAGGCCGGCGGTGGTTCTTGCCGACGAACCGTCGGGCAATCTGGACGAAGATACGAGCGAAGAACTCCATCAGCTGATCTGGGACGTGCGCAAAGAGACCGGCCAGGCGTTCGTGATCGTCACGCACGATCCCGTTCTCGCCGACCGCGCCGACCGCAAAGTCGTGCTGCACGCGCACCGGCTCGCGACGGATTCGAACCCGGTGAAAGTGGGCGCGCGATGAAGT
>JABDJQ010000318.1 GCA_013002425.1 Gemmatimonadota bacterium | reverse complement strand
GGACGCTCGAGAAGTGGGGCGGTCCGAAAGTGCGAGGCGCGGGCACCGGCACCAAAGCTCCATGAGCCCCACGTTCGCACGGGGTCTCTACTGGGTCAGCGCCTCGATGATCTTGGGACGCTCGGCGCGCATCCTCAGTCTTTTCATCCTCGCCGGCCTCCTCCCCGCGGAGGACTTCGGCCGTTACGCGGCGCTCTGGGTCGTCGTCGACGGCCTTCTGCTGCTGCAGGGATTCGGCATCGGGCACTCGCTCGTGATCGATCGCAGCAACAACGACGAGTCTACGGATTCCGTATTCGCGATCAGCGTCACACTGGGACTCGCGCTCTCCCTGATCGGGATCGCCGGGGCAGGTCTCATCGAGTCGATCACGGGAATGCAGGGCATCGCGGCGGCGTTCCGCGTCGCATGCCTCGTGGTGCTGCTTCAGGGATTGCTGCTCGTGCCCGCGCGTCTCTTCGATCGCGAGCTCGATTTTCAGAAACGCTTTCTCCCCGCGATCACGTCCTCGACCGGTTATCTGATCGTCGCGGTTTCGCTCGCATACCGGGGCTTCGGCCTCTGGGCGCTGGTGATCGGCGAGGTCGCGTCGTTCGCACTGGAGGCGGCGACATACTGGCTGCTGACGCCTCGAAAGCCGCGGTTCCGTGTACGGATGGACTTCGTAAGGCAGCATCTCACTTTCGGCTGGGCAGTGTTCGGAGGAACCGTTCTCATCTATCTCATTCGGTCCATCGACAAGTTCGCGATCTCACGCGGACCCGGCGCGGCCGAGCTCGGAGTGTTCGCCTTCGCGCTTTCGATCGCGCTCCTTCCGGCAAGCGTACTCACGCGCATGATCAACGGCGTGCTCTTTCCGCACTACGCCGCGAGCGAAACGCAGGAAGCGCGAAACGAACTCTTCCTATCGGCAACGCGCGTCATGGTGGGGCTCGGAATCTGTTTCGCGGTGGTTCTGATACTTTTCGGCGGGTTCCTGCTCGAAACTTTCTACGGCAACAAATGGGAGGCGGCTGTCGTGCCTCTCGCCATCCTTGCGATTCTCGGGCTCTTTCGTACGTTGACGGCGCTGCTGAGCGATCTGTACGTCGGTTCGGGCCGTCCCGGTCTCTTCCGCGCCATGACCATGATTCAACTCGTCGTCGCCGCGGTCGGATTACTGCTGCTTCCCGTGCCCGGTGCGGTTCCGGTTGCCGTCGTGATGGCGGTCGCCGGCGGGGTTGCGGTAATGGCCGGCTTCCTGATCGCCCGGGCGCGGATCCGGTTTGCGGTCCGGCCGTTCTTCGCCTGCCTGCGCGCCCCGGTGATCGCGGCCGCCGTGCCGATCGCACTCTGGGCCGCCGCGCGCGCGATGCCTCAATACACGGGTATTGCCGCCCCCGCGCTCGCCCTCCTTCTCGGAACCTGCGGATACCTGGCGTGCTGGATCGCGCTCGACCGGGAAACGCGCGCGCTTCTGCAGGGCGCGTTGCGCGGGTTCGCAGGCGCCGAACGGCGGCCTTCATGAACACGACCGTCGCGCTCCCCGTCAGCCTCGGCGTTCTCGCGATTACGATGATTGCGGTTCTGGTGCGGGCATACGGACCGCGTCACGGTCTCTGGCTCGCTTCGCTGGGATCGATCCCCCTTCGTGAGGCGCTTTCATTCGATATCGTCGGCACCGTATCCGTTTATCCGACAGACTTCCTCTATCTGATCCTTGCCGTCGACCTGCTCTACTCGCGCGGTTACTCGGAAGTATGGCGCAACTCGACCTATCTGAAGCTCGGGCTCGCCCTCATTCTCCTGAGCCTCCCCGGGTTCTACACGGCGACCAAAGTCTTCTGGGGCATCACCTCTCTCTATCGTGACGTCCTGCAGCTCCTCGTATTCTTCATCACGTTCATGCTGATCCGCGACGCGTCCGACGCCAGGCGCGCTCTTCTGGCGCTCGTTATCGGGCTGGTTCCGGCGCTGGTCTACGGCATATTCCAGAGCACGCTGCCTTTTGACGCCGCGCTTCCCGACTGGGCGAACCGGATGATTGCCTACGACGCGGACGGCAGGAAGAACATCCGGATCTTCTCGACCTTCGACCACCCGATTCGTTTCTCGCACTATCTTTCCGTAAGCCTCGCGATCGCGCTGGGACTCGTTCCGGGATCGAAGCACATTCTGAAGCTCGCTCTCGCGGCGATTGCGTGCGGCATCGTTTACTGCAATTTTCAGACGTTCTCGATCGGGGGACTGCTCGGCATGATCGCCGCCATCGGGACGCTTGCCGTGCTCTACAGGGGCGGTCTTGCGCTGGCTGCCATCCCGATCGCGCTCGTTCTGTTTCTGATCGTGTCGCCCGGAGCGCTCACGACGAAGGCCGAACGCGTTCTGACCGGAAAGGCGACCACGGTCGCGGCGCGTGTCGTGACGTATCAGCAGGCGGTGAGCGTTCTGAAAGATCACCCCTTTCTCGGCCTCGGCTGGGGCGGCATACGCACCGGTCTCGAGGGAGAATACCGCCTGACACGCGCCAGCACGGTCGCTTTCGCCGCCGAAAACTACTTTCTGCAGTACGGAATCGCACTCGGCCTTCCCGGGATCGGGATCGTAGTCACGATCTTCGTGCTGTTCATGAAACAGATAAGACGCATTCCGAGGAACTGGCCGCTCTTCGCCATCACGGCGGCGGGAATCACCTGGTACCTGCAGGCGCAGTTCTTTCCTTCGGTTTCCGTGACGGACAGTTTCCTGCTCTGGGCGCTCCTTGCCGTGTCGGAGCGCGCATCCAGGGCGGAAACGACGGTGCCGGAGGCTGCCGATGCGTAAGAAGTCCGTGCTCTACTACTTCGACAAAAGCCTTGTCGAACCGATTCCACGGCTTCACGGCACCCGGCAGATGGAACTGCTGGCATCGCAGCGCGAGATTGTCGTCGTGAGCACCGAACCCGGGGCGCGAAGCGCCGCCGAGCAGGAAACCTTCGATGCGACCGTCGCGTCACTGGCCGAACACGGCGTGAGGCACGAACCGATCACGCGCGGCGGCGGACGTCTCGCGCAGATCGCGCGCGCGTCCCTCGTCCTGTTCCGGCACGTGCGCGCCGGCCGCGGGGACATCCTTCACTGTCGCAGCTACATGCCTTCGGTCGCGGGGTGGCTCGTGAGCGCCGTTACGCGCGCCCGGTTCGTATTCGACATGCGGGGTCTCTTCGTCGACGAGTACGTGTTCGAGGGAGCGCTCGAAGAAGGTACGCTTCGCTATCGCTTCGCGCGTCTGCTCGAGCGACGGCTGCTTCGCGCCGCCGGGGCGATCGTGGTCGTATCCGAGCGGTTCCGCGATCATCTGCTCACGCGCCCCGACCTCTCGGGCTTCATGGGCGGGAAGCGAATCTTCGTCATTCCGAATCGAACGGAAGTCGACTCGTTTACCGGAAACGAGCGAGAGTCGATACGCGCGGAGCTCGGCTGGAGCGACGCGACGATCGGCATCTATTCCGGTTCGACGGCAGAGTGGCACCGCGTCGATCGCACGATCGAAGCCGCGGCGCGCCTCGCGCGGCTCGAGCCCGAAGCGCGCTTCCTGTTTCTCGTATATCCGGAGCGCGAGAAAGCGATGGCGATGGCGGAAGCGGCGGGCCTCGGACCGGAGCGTGCGCGTTTTCTGACGCTTGCGCCGGCTGAAGTCCCCGCGCACCTCGGCGCCGCGGACTTTGCGTTCATGCTGATCGAACCCCACATATCGAAGCAGGTCTGTGCGCCCATCAAGTTCGCCGAATATCTGGCAGCCGGCCTGCCCGTTGTTGCCGGCGGCGGACTCGGCGACACGGAAGAGTGGATTCGAAGCGGCAAGCTCGGCGTTCTCGTCGAACAGCGCGATCCCGACGGCGTCGCCGAGGCGACATCCGACATGCTTTCGTCCGACGACTTTCGCCGTGGACTCATGAAGGAACGCTGCCGGACATTCGCGAAGGAGCGGCTCGACATGGCTCTTACGACCCGTGAGTACGAAGCCGTTTACGAGGAGATCGACCGCGCATGAGGGCATCGCTTCTCATCGTGAACTTCAACGGCGGGAGTGAGCTGCCTGCCTCGATGGCGGCGCTCGTTCGCGAAGCGCGCGCGATCGAATCGGAGATCGTCGTCTGGGACAACGCATCGACCGACGGGAGCGGCGCTCTTCTCGCGGAATCCGGGTTGCCGCTGCGTGTGGTCCGGTCGAACGACAACCTCGGCTATGCGGCGGGTATGAACGGCGCGGCGGCGATTGCGCGTGGCGAAACGTTCGTGCTGCTGAACTCCGACGCGGCGCCCCGGCCGGGCGCTCTCGAAGCGCTCGTGACCGCGGCGGAAGGCGACCCGAGGGACGCGCTCTTCGGCGGCGTGCTCCTGCGGTCTGACGGCGCCGTCGATCCGAACTGTCATCGCGCGCTTCCGACTCTCGCGGATATTCGCCGGGAAGCGTGGTTTCGGCCGCCGAAAGGTGTGGTCGAAAACGAAGCGGCGCTCCACGACCGTGCGCGGAAACCGATTCCCGTGCCGGCGGTTTCGGGCGCGGTCATGGCGATCGGCCGCGACGCGTGGAACACGCTCGGACCGCTCGACGCCGGATTCTTTCTGTACCATGAAGACTCGGAGTGGTGCCGTCGCGCCCGCGAGAAGGGAATGACGGTTGCCGTGGTGCCCGGAGCGCTCTTCGAACACGCCGGCGGAGAATCGACGGGACAGAACGAAGGGCCCGCGTTCGAGGCGCGGCTTCT
>JABDJQ010000294.1 GCA_013002425.1 Gemmatimonadota bacterium | reverse complement strand
CCCGAACTCGCGATGGTGACGCACGGCGGCGGCAAGAAGCTCGAAGAGAACCTCGTGCTGCGCCCCACTTCCGAAACGATCATCTATCACATGTTCGCGAAGTGGGTCATGTCGTACCGCGACCTCCCGATTCTGATGAATCAGTGGGCGAACGTGTTTCGCTGGGAGATGCGGCCGCGGCTCTTTCTTCGCACGCTCGAGTTCCTGTGGCAGGAAGGGCACACCGCGCATCGCTACGAAGAAGAAGCCGAAGCCGAAACGAAAACGGCTCTCGAAATGTACAGACAGTTTGCAGAAGAGACGCTCGCGATCCCCGTGATCACGGGCGAGAAAACGGAGACCGAACGCTTCGCCGGCGCGGTGCGGACGTACTGCATCGAAGCGATGATGCGGGACGGTAAGGCGCTTCAGGCCGGCACGAGTCACATGCTCGGCCAGAATTTCGCGAAGGCGTTCGATCTCCAGTTCCAGGACCAGGACGGCGAGAACAAGTACGCGTACAACACGAGCTGGGGCGTTTCGACGCGGCTCGTCGGTGCGGTGATCATGGTGCACGGCGACGACAACGGGCTCATTCTGCCGCCGAAGATCGCGCCTTACCAGATCGTGATCGTGCCGATCTATCGCTCCGACGAAGAGCGCGCGCCCGTCCTCGAAGTCGCGGAAAAGATCCGCGCCGCGCTGCCCGAAGTGCGCATGCACCTCGACGACCGCGACCAGTACAAGCCCGGCTGGAAGTTCGCCGAGTGGGAGCAGAAGGGCGTGCCGCTTCGCATGGAGATCGGCCCGAAGGACGTCGCGAAAGGCCAGGTCGTGCTGACGCAGCGGCACGATCGCCAGAAGGAGTTCATTCCGATCGACGACGCGATCGCGCAGATTCCCGCGAAACTCGACGATCTGCAGAAAGCGCTGTTCGAACGCGCCCGCGCGTTCCGCGACGAGCGCACGCACAAGATCGATTCATACGACGAGTTCAAGAAGCGCGTCGGCGACGGCGGTTTCTATCTCGCGCACTGGGACGGCACCAAAGAGACCGAAGCGAAGGTGAAAGCCGACACGAAGGCCACGATCCGCTGTATTCCGTTTGCGGGCGAAGGCGCCGGCGAGGAGGGCGTCTGCATGGTGAGCGGAAAGCCGTCGAAGCAGCGCGTCGTGTTCGCCCGCGCGTATTAGATCTGAAGCGGGTGGCGTCTCCGCCCGCCGGCGAGGCGTGCAGTGTGCCGGCCACGCCGCCCTCTTTTTCACAGGTGACTACATGGCTCTCGACAAAGACCTGCTCGAAATCCTCGCGTGCCCCGCGACCAAGGAGCCCGTCGTTCTCGACGGCGAGTTTCTCGTTTCGACCGACCCCGCAACCAGACGGCGCTACCGGATCGAGGACGATATCCCGATCATGCTCGTCGATGAGTCCGAGGTGCTGCCCGAAGACGAGTGGCTCACGATCATGAAGC
>JABDJQ010000274.1 GCA_013002425.1 Gemmatimonadota bacterium | reverse complement strand
TCCCGCCGCGATATCGACGCAGGCACGAAGAAAGCCGCTTGTCTCTTGCGAGGGAGGAGAGGAAGAGGGAGCGGAGGCGCTTCTTGGGCGCGGGTCCTGTCGCGCCCGGCCACTCCTGCCTCGGCAGGCTCGGCAGGGGTCCCCGTCGGGCGCGCCACCCGCGCAGGAGGGAGAGCGGACTTGCTCCCGCCGCGATATCGACGCAGGCACGAAGAAAGCCGCTTGTCTCTTGCGAGTGAGGAGAAGCGGGGGAGAGGAGAGTCGAGAGGAGGGGCGGAGGGGAATGCTTACTAAGTGGCGCGGGTCCTGTCGCGCCGCGCGGGGCGCGGTGTCGGACTGCGCGTCCTTCCTGTTCCTTCTCTTCTCCTGATTCCTACCGCTGACAAAAACAGTTTCGTTCGGGGGGTGTCCGATACTCGAAACCCTGTGCGGGTGGTGCGGCGGACGGGGCCCCCGGCCGAGCCTGCCGAGGCCGGGGAGGGGTCCGCCGTGACAGGACCCGCACAGTGTTCCGCGTGTGTGCGGGGCCCACGGACGAAAACGCGACTAGAACCAGATCGGATTGAAGAGGTCGAAGAATCCGGCGAGTCCGACGGCGAGTACGGCAAGAAGGGAAGCGGCCAGCATGTAGTTTGTCGTGTTCGACGCGTCGATCAATTCGAATGTGCGGATCGAACTGCGGGCAACGCGGACCGTGCGTTCGGGTGATGCTTCGAGAAGGACCACATCACGCGGCGTGATTTCGACAACGGTACCCTGGAGCGCACGTCCGGTGGTCCGGAGTGTCACGCGGGCGTGTTTGCCGACAAGGGTATCGAGGCTTTGTTCGTGCGCGACGAGATCTTCCATGCGGGCGCTGTCGGGTGGGGAAAGGGAAACGGTGTCGAGCGTACGCGAGCAGGAGGTGAACATCATCAGGCAGGCGAGGGCCGCGCAGGCGAATCGTTCGAAGGTCGGTCGCATTATCCTTCCAGTCGCTGGAGCATCTGCGTCGCACCGGGATGTCCGGGCTCGTGTTTCAGAATCTCACGAAACTGTTCGATGGCGCCGGCCCGGTCGCCGCTGTTGGCGAGCAGGGCTCCGAGCTTGCCTCGCGCGGGTACGTAGGACGGATCGATCATAATGGCGTTCCGGTACGCGTTCGCGGCCGCTCCGGTATCGCCGCTTCGCTGCAATGCGTCGCCCAGATTCACGTGGGCTTTGAGGAAACGTGGATCGGCGGCGAGCGCGTCACGGTATGCCGCGATCGCTTCGTCGATCCTGCCGGTTTGCGCGCGCGAAAGGCCGAGCATCGTGTGCGCTTCGGCGTTCGCGGGTTCGGCTTCGATCACGGCCTCGAACTGCTGCGCGGCGCCGGCGTAGTTCTTCTCGTCGAACATCAGCACGCCCAGATTGTACATCTGAACGGGGTCGGCGGTTTCCTCGCTTCCGACCTGCTGCACGCGCGCCTGAAACGCGTTCTTCTGACTCGCGATCACGTCGCGCATGACGACGAGCGACGGATCGCCCGGGTTCATGTCGCGCGCACGGGCCACGCGCTCGAGCGCGCCGTCGAAGTCGAGACGCCAGAGCGCGATCACGGACTCGATCAACTGGCGGTCGGCGCTGAACGCGGCGCGCAGCGGGCGGGGATCGAAGCCCGGGGGAATGTTCCGGAGCCGCGGCTCGACGGGTTCGCGCAGCGCGAGGAGTCCGGCGAGGTTGTCGGCGTTATACAGATCGCTTCCGGTGCGCGGCACGGAGAATTCGAGATAGGCGTTGTCGTTCGTGTTGATCGTGGCCTCTTCGACGTATTCGCGCAGCTTCTGTCCCGACGTCACGTAAGCGGCGAGGAATTTCCACGGATCGTCGAGCCCGATTTCGCGCAGATCTTTTCGTACGGCGGGCTCTGAGAAACGCGCGAGATACCGGTTCAAGTCGATCGTGAGCGGCTCTTCGGTGCCGAACAGCAGCACGTAGTGTGTCGGCACGTTCGCGAAGTACCAGACGCTCCCCTCGGGATATACGCTCAGAAACGACTTGAGCGCGGTCTTGAGGTCGTAGTCGGTGAGCCCGGTGATATTGAGCCAGATCACGAGGCCGCCGCCGGGTTCGATCTTCGACTTGCAGAGCGCGAAGTACTCGCGCGTGTACAGGTTGGCGTTGCTCTTGTACGCGAGGTCGGTGCAGTCGGTGGCGATCACGTCATATCGGTCGGCGGAGAGATTGAGATAGCTCTTGGCGTCATCGTAAATGATGCCGTATTTGTGCCGGAATTCCTCCGCGGTGACGATGCCGTGGTTCGACGCTTCCAGATAGGGAGCGGCGGAAACGACGTTCGGCGCGATCTCGACGCACCGCACACGCGTCATGTGCGGGTGCTGGCAGAACGACCACGAAGAGCCGCCGGAACCGAACCCGACGGTCAGCGCGGAGGAGGGGTCCGGGAGCACGAGGCTCGGCAGGTGCGCGAGCGACTTCTGATCGGTCAGCATGATGGGGTCGGTGCCGGCGACGGGCACGCCGTCGACGTTCGCGCTCCGAAACCCGTCGGCGTGCTGCAGCACGGTGACCGTTGCGGTGTTTCCTTCGTTCAGATAGAGCAACTGGTCCGTTTCGTTCGCGATCTGATACAACTGCTTCTTCGGCGCGGTGAGAGCCAGCACGAGGAAGAGGATGACACCGATGCCGCTCGTCGCGAGCGCACGCGTTCCGCGCCCCCGCTCGAACACGAACAGCAGAAGCAGCCCCGTGAAGACGCTGATCCCGCAGAGAAAGATCAGGCTCCCTTTCGCGCCGAGCGCCGGAATCAGGAAGAAACCGGTGACGACGGCGCCGAGAATGGAGCCGACGGTGTTGGCGGCGTACGCGACGCCGACCTCGCGCCCGATCGAACCGAGCCGCTGCACGTAGAGCCTGCTGACGAGCGGCCAGACGGCGCCGAGAAGCAGCGTCGGCCCGATCATGACCGCGAAGCTCTTGCCGAAGTACGACGCCACGCGCATCTCCCAGGCGCGGTCGCCGAAGAAGAGCACGTTCCCTCCGGTCGTCAGCAGAAAGAGCGAGCCGAGCGCGAGCACGCCGATCAGGATCTCGAAGAGACCCAGCACGTAGGCCGGGCGTTCGATTCGATCCACGAAGCGGCTCATGAGAAAACTGCCGAGCGAGAGGCCGAGCAGGAACGTGGCGAGCATGGTCGTGAACGCGTAGGTGTCGCTGTCGAAGTAGTCGAGCAGAATGAGCAGACGCGTCCAGATGATTTCGAGCCCGAGAGCCGCAAATCCGGAGAGCGCGTAGGCGATCAGAACGATGAGGAGGCGGCCGCGGGCGCGGGCGGGCGCGCCGCCGTGGTCGGAAGTCGCCCTGGCCGCCCAGTCCACCTGTTTCGCGAGCAGCCAGGTCGTGACCCCGACCCCGATCGCGAGAAAGGCCGCGATCCGGTTCGATCCCGCGACGCCTGCCGTCGGAATCAGCAGAAACCCGGAAACGAGCGTACCGGCGACGGCCCCGAACGTATTCCAGGCGTAGAGCCACCCCGTCGTCCCGCCGACCCCCTCGGAACTACGCGTGAAATAGCGCGAGAGAATCGGCAGCGTGCCTCCCATGAGCGTGGTCGGGGGGAGCAGGAGCAGAAGCGAGATCAGGAAGCGAATCGTCGTGAACAGCCATACGGAGCCGCCGAAAGATTGGTATAGTGACCGGTAGAAGGGATTCAGGGCATCCATAATGAAAGGAAGGACGAGCGCATAGACGCCGATTCCGACCTCGAGAAGTCCGTACAGGGCTACAGGGTTGCCTTTCCGGTCGGCCATGGCGCCGAGAATCCGGCTCCCGATGGCGAGCCCGGCCATGAAAGCGGCGAGGACCGTCGTCACGGCGTAGATCGTGTGACCGAAGAGGAGGTCCATCTTCCGGGCCCAGACGACCTGAAATACGAGGGCGCTGAAGCCGGAAAGGAAGAAGCAGAGGGCGATCCAGACGTCGAGCGGACGCCCGCCGGGAGCACGTTTCGCACGGTTCATGGCGTCAGACTAGCACAGTGCAGAGGCTCACGGGGGGGGCTTTTGGGTTGACACTTTGAAAAACCCTTTGGTATAGTCGCGCAGCGTATCGGATTACGCTAACCTATTATTATTCCTTAGCTTTCAAAGGTGGATGCTGCTTGGTATGCCGCGAAATCGTACCCTCGATTGGGCACTTCTTTGCCTTTTCATATCCGTTCTTACGCTCGTAGCCATAGGCTGCGAGCAGACCGATCCGCCGGAACCCGACAAGAATAAAGCGCCCGAGACCGAGATCACCATCGGGCCCGAGGAGCGCGGTGACGCTTTCTATCGCGTGCACATGTTCTGGAAGGGTTTCGACGACGACGGTCTGATCCGTGGCTATGAGTATGCGCTCGGCGACACGCTGCAGCGGAACGTCGAATGGAGCTTCACGACGAAGACCGATTCGGTGTTCGTGTATCAGACCGCCGACGACCGCAACCAGGATCAGCAGCGCGACCACATCTTCTATGTCCGTTCCATAGATAATGAAGGGAAAGAAGACAGAACGCCCTCGTTCGTCAATTTCCGCGCGTTCACCACGGCCGAACCCCGGTCGATCGTGTTCCGCGAAGTCGCGTTCCGATTGCTGGCGGAGGGCGACTATATCTATGCCGCCGGGGGCGAGAACGGGCTCGAGATCTTCGACAGGTCCGATC
>JABDJQ010000219.1 GCA_013002425.1 Gemmatimonadota bacterium | reverse complement strand
GAGCCTGACGCCCCCGGCGCGCCCGTTCCCGCACGCGAGCTGGGAGTCCGAAGATCTGTATATCGAGGGCGCGCGCTACGGCGACTTCCCGCTTCTCGCGCAGGCGCTCGAGGCCGACGACTCCAATGATGCCGCCCGCTCGCTGCTCGGGTTCCGTCTGACGCTCGGCGACAACCCCGCTTACGGCTGGAGACTGCTCCAGGCTGTCGATTCGTCGCGTCTTTCGCCGTTCGACCACGCGGTTCACGACGCCCGTCTGGAGCTCGCGAAGCCGGGCGCCGGCGGCGCGACCGCTCCCGCAACGACCGCCGTATCCCGGCTTCATGGCGGCTTCCCCGGCCGCTTCGAAAGCGAACTCGCCTACGCGATTCCGTTCGCGCGGCGCGGTGACATCCGGGGCGCGGACCGCGCCATTCGCCGCGCGATCACGCTTCGCCCCCACGATCCGCTGCCGCATCGCGTGCTTGCGGAAGCGGGCCTTCGCGCGGGGAACGCGGACGTCGCCGCACAGGAGTTCGCGGTCGCCGATCGGCTTGCCGGCGGGGACTGGCTTTCGATCATCGGAATCGCGTCCACGAAGTACACGCAGGGGTTCGTGAGAGACGCCTTCGAAATCCTCTCGAACCCGTTTCCGCCGCGCCTGCACACGTGGGCGGTCTACTACAAATACCTCCTCGCGCGCGGGAATCTCTCCCTTGCGACCGGTGACTTCGACGGGGCCGTCGCCGAGTTCACCAGCGCGCGGGACCGCGCCTATCGCGCGGGGAATCGGGAAGCCGTGCTCGATCTTTCGGCGCGCCTCGTATGGGCGAACCTCGAGGCGGGCCGCATCGAAGAGGCTGCTTACGAAGTGGCGGACCTGCGCTTCGAGGAAGACACGACCTATTTCTACGAGGCGAACCCGGGGATCGTGCCGTTTCTCGAAGGGGTGGTGGCCGCGTATGCGGGTGATCTGGGCGAAGTGGCCGCGCGGCGTCTCGAACTCGATACCACGCCCGGCGCGTCCGAGGCGCTCGCGTTGATCATCGAGGGGCTCTACTACCTGAAGCGCGACTCGGCGTGGGAGGCGATTCCGGCGTTTCGGCGCGCCGGTGACATCATGCCGGGCCCGTACACGCGCTTTCTTCTCGGCGCCGCCTACTTCGAGTCCGGCGATGCTTCGCGCGCCTGGACCGTGCTCGAAGAGAACGTCGAGCGGGGCGAGTCGCTTCTCGATTCGCCGCCTGTTCTGCCGTATTCGTTTCTGTATCTGGCGAAGTCACTGGAAGAGCGGGGCGAAGATCATCTTGCCGCGATCGCGTACAACGAACTCTACAACTATCGGAGTGATCTGAGGCGGCCGGACGAACCGGAAAAGCGGGAGCCGCCGCCGATCCCTTACAACGACGGCCGTTAGGCACCCTAGTCGCGCGCCGAGCGTCCCCCGTCCACCGGCAGGACCGCGCCTGTCACGTAGTCGCCGTCCACCGCGAAGTAGCGCACGGCCTTCGCGATGTCCTCGGGCGAACCCTGGCGCCCCAGCAGCGTCTTCCTGATGCCTTCCTCGAGCGGTTCCGGGCCGCCCTCGCCTTCCGGCGGGAGCATGGGGCCGGGCAGAATCGCGTTCACGCGAATGGCGGGCGCAAGGGCCTTCGCGAGCCCGCGCGTCATGCCGATCACGCCCCCCTTCGAGAGCGAATACGGAATGTAGCCGGGCCATGCGGAGAGGCCTGCGCTGTCGGCGATGTTCACGATCAGACCGCTCTTCATGTGACGACAAACGGCCTGGGTCAGAAAGAACGTCCCCTTGAGATTGATGTCGAGCTGCCTGTCCCAGGCGTCTTCGGTCACCTCATGGAACGGGGTGCGGGCGAAGACGGCGGCCGAGTTCACGAGTATGGAGGGGGCGCCGAGACGGGCGGCCACGTCGTCGGCCAGCGCGCGGAGCGAAGCGAGATCGACCAGGTCCGCCCGGAACGTGGTCGCGCCGCCGCCGGCTTCGCGCGCGGTCTCTTCCGCCTCGTCGCGCGACGAACGATAGTGCACGGCAACCGTGGCGCCCTCCCGCGCGAGCGTGAGCGCGATCGCCCGCCCGATCCGTTTCGCGGCGCCGGTTACGATCGCGACGTGTCCTTCGAGCGAGCTCATGGAAGTGTCCTAGCTGACTTCGTGCGCCATGCGATCCATCTGCGTGCGGAAGTACTGGTCACTCGGATACTGCAGGAAATTGGTAACGGTGCTTGTATAGAGACACGCAAAGTCCTTCACCTGATGCCCGAAGCGACTGGTTTCGTTCCCCTCGCGAAAGAGAGGGCCCCAGACGCGATTATAGCGTCTTTGCGTTTCGCGCCACAGCTTTCCGATTTCGCGATCGAGTTCGGCGGCGGTCTCGCTCCGGTGTTTCAGCTCGCGAGTCAGGAATTCGATCTGCTCGTTCCGTTTCTTCTTCGCCGCCGCCGCTCCCTGGCCGTTCAGATGCGCCAGCCGGGCCACTTCGCGTTCGAGCGCCGCGCGTTCCAGATCGATTCGCTGACGCTCTTCATTCAAGCCGCTCACGATCCGAAGCTTCGGTTCGAGGCTCTTCGAGATGCGCTGCTCGTCCTCGAGTTCTTCGACGATCATGGCCGTGCGCCAGCCGCAGTTCTTCTTCGCGATCAGGATGTCGCCGTAAGTGTGGTCGCCGAAGTAGAGCATCCGGTCGCTCTCGTAGCCGACCGCGGCTTCGAGGTCAGACGCCCGCCCGCCGCGATACGCGGCCGGATGGTCGAGGTCGGGAATGCGCTGCCACGGTTCGTTGTCGCTCGCGCTTCGAGTCTCGAAGAATCGCGGCTTCCGCGCATCGCAGATCACCACATCGAAGTAATCCGACCAGTGCCGGAAGTTCTCGCCGCGCCGTGTGTGCAGCAGATGGCTCAGCAGCACGTCCGCGTAAAAGTACTCGGAGTTCGTCAGCAGGAAGATCTTCTTTCCCCACGAGCGAAAGTGGTCGAGAAGAATCGGAAGCTGCGGGTCGCGTTTGATGAAGCGACCGGGTTTCGCCATGATGACGTCCTTCAGGCTGCCGTCGGCATGCGCCTGATCGATCATCTCGCGTACGTCCTGATAGATCTTCTCGAAGTTGAGATCCTTCTTCCCGCTCTCTTCCAGAAAGTCGATGATCGAAAGAAAAAGATAAACTTCGGGCAGATGAAACAGCGTGTCGACCGAAACGTAGCGCGGGTCGGACAGGCTGATCACCTCCGAGCGATACAGCTTCAGAATCGCCTTCCCGAGTTCTTTGCGGCCGTGAAACGCGCGCGTCACGTAGCTGTGGTAGTTCATCTTCAGGATGTTGCCGGCCTGCTTGTCGATCACGAGGCCGCGAATCACGAATTCCGGGTCGTACTTGATGCGCCCGATCGCCTTCGGGTAGCCGCGATGCTCGACGAGCTTCTGCTGCGTCGTCTTGAACGCGAGTTCTTCGACGGGGAGCGGATCGTAATGGGCGAGCGTGTGGTCGAGATCGAATCCGATCGACCCGATCGTGGGCATGCGCAGATTGCGGTTCACGTAAACGCGCTTTTCCGCGGGGATACGGTGGCCGGGCGGAAAGAGTTCGTGGAGCTTCACGGGGCCCCGGCTGCGCTTGCGGCTGATGCGATTGTCTGTCATATCTGAAGTTCAGAGCCTTCCTGTTCGTTTCAATAGTATGGTCACGGCCTCGGCATGGTCACGGCCTCGGTACGGTAGCGGCCTCGCAACGGCTTCGAGCCGGGCGCGGGCGGAATCCGCCCCGCTCCTCTGACCATCGGCCAAATACGTCAATTCCTCAAGATTTTCGAGCAGAAGTGTCGGAAAAGCGAATTTCGCCCGCATTCTCGGCCCGAATGCCGACCTTGCCCTGGTACACACTTCGGATCACGTCGAGATCCGCCTCCATGTCGCCGGACGGCATCAGAAGCCGTTTGTGGATCCCCACGACCTTGCGTGGGGCGTCGACGTAGGCGAGCGCGATCGGGACGCCGGCCTCACGGGCGATGTGATAGAAGCCCGACTTCCAGAGCTTCGTCTTTCCACGCGTCCCCTCGGGAGTGATGATGAGGATGAGGTTTTCCCGTTTCGCGTATTCGGCCGCGACGTTCGACACGACCTGATTCCGGGACGACCGGTCGATCGGGATTCCGCGAAACGCGCGGAAGAAAAATCCGAGCGGCGGCCGGAAGAGCGAGTCCTTCCCCATCCAGTTCACCTTCATGCGAAGCAGGTACCGGTAGAGGACCATCAGGACGAAGTCCCAGTTCGAGGTGTGGGGAGCCGCAATCAGGACGTACTTCTTCTCGGACGGCACCTCTCCTTCGAAGCTCCACCCCAATATTTTCAGAACGAGTCCCGCGAAATACGACATTCGTGTTTAGAATTCGACTTTCGGCGCCTGGCTCGCTTCTTCCGGAGCGTCGAACAGCACGGCCTTCTCGAAGTCGAAAAAGCCGGCGATGATGTTCGTCGGGAACGTGCGCAGTTTCGTGTTCAAGACGACGACCGAGTCGTTGTAGCGCATGCGTTCGGTCGCGATCCGGTTTTCCGTGCCGGCCAGTTCGTCCTGCAGGCGTATGAAGTTTTCGTTGGCCTTGAGCTGCGGGTAGTTTTCGACGACGAGAAGCAAACGCGAAATCGCGCCGGAGAGTTCGTTGTTCGCTTCGATCTTGTCGGGGATGTTGCCCGCCGTACCCACGCGCGACCGGGCTTCCGTGACATCGATGAAAACGCCCCGCTCGTGCTCGGCGTAACCCTTCACGGTATTGACGAGGTTCGGGATCAGGTCGAAACGGCGCTGCAGCTGGTTTTCCACCTGCGCCCATTTTCCCTTCACCCCTTCGTCGAGCTTCACAAGTTCGTTGTACGTTCCCTTCACGGTGCCGTAGAGGCCGATACCGGCGACCAGCAGAACCGCGAGAATTATCAAGAGAACCGCTTTCACGGAACCTCGGTCGTTCATTCCGTATCCTCCTCGAAAATGGAATCCAGTTGATCGATTGCCAGGACCAGCCGCCGGGCCTCCCGGAGATATCGTTCGAACAGCGCGCGCATGGTTTTGCCGTCGGGCTTCGCGCCGCGCCAGATCTTGTCGAGTTCGGTGAATACCGCTCGGTCGAGCCCGAACCGCTCGCACGCTATGGAGACAGTTTCCGCCCGCGTCTGGTCACTTCGTCCCGTGATGAGCCACGCGATCGCGCGGAAGGTCGCGAAGTAGCTCGGCATCGATGCCCGGACGATGTCCCGGAGCGCCCGTCCCTTGCCGCCGCTTTCGAGATAGAGGCGCCGGAGGCGGAGCAGGTCCGCGCGCGCCTCCTTTTCGGCCTGCACGCGAACGGGCTCCCGGTCGATCTCGAGCCCCTGGAGCGCGTCGCGTCCGAGCAATACCTCATACGAAGCCCGCATGTTCAGGAACTCGATCGGGAACGAGTCGAGCGCGCCGCGCAGATACTCGCCGGTCAGGACGAGGGGCGTGGAGACACCGCGGCGGCGCCAGGATTTCACGAAATCGAACGCGCCGTGCAGGCGATCGAGCCCGTCCTCCTTGACGACCAGCAGAAAGTTGATATCGGAAGAGTCCGCCCTGTAGTCGCCACGAGCCGCGCTTCCGTGTACGATCACGCTTTCGAGCTTCGTACCGAAGACCGCCTTGCAGTCGTTCGTGAACGCTTCGTAGATTTCGCTCGGTTTCTCGATTCGTCGTGCCATTCTAAAACCCCCGGCTCGCGCCGCCGCCACCGCTCATGCCTCCGCCGAAACCGCCGAAGCCGCCCCCGCCGCCGCCACCGAATCCGCCGAAACCGCCGCCCCGGTAGCGCCGCCGGTAAGGGCTTCCGCCGACCCACGGGCCTCCGCCGATCGTGGAGCCTCCGCCCCAGCCCGAACCGCCCCCGTGCCTGTTCGCCCGGGCGATCAGGATCACG
>JABDJQ010000792.1 GCA_013002425.1 Gemmatimonadota bacterium | reverse complement strand
GCCCGAGGTCATTCGAGAAGTCAAATCTCATAAAGACGAGTCGATTCTGGATCAAATCTCACTCGATCTTTCTCAGTCGCTTTTCGAAAGAAAGTTCGGTTCGATCGTCCCCTGGAAGGAAGAGGTCAACCGGCTGCTCGAAACGCTCCAGAAGCGCACGAACCACAACGTGCTGATGCTCGGGCCCACGGGCGTCGGCAAACGGACGATGGTGATGCGGCTCGCGGAGCAGATCGCGGCCGGGCGGGTCCCCTCTCGCCTGCGGAACAAGAAGATCCTCGAGATCGGGCTGCAGTCGGTGCTGCCCCTGATCCAGGATTCCGAGGAATTCGAGAAGATTCTCTTCCTCGCGGTCAAGGAGGCCCTCGATCGCAAGGACGTCATCCTCTATTTCAACCAGCTCGACAACTTCATCGGAACGGCCGAGGGCGGGTTCCTCGACGCTTCCTATTTACTGGATGCGGCGACGCGGCAGCGCGATCTTCAGGTGATCGCTTCGATGTCCGACTGGGCGTATCGCAAGGTCGTGAACGAAAACAGCTGGATTCGCTACAACATGGCCTCCGTGACCATCCAGGAGCCGTCGCGGAACATGGCGAAGAAGATCCTGCGGGTCGTACGGGCCAAGCTCGAGAAGTTCCACGGGCTCGAGATCACGGCCGAAGCCGTCGATCGGGCGATCGATCTTTCCAATTATTATCTGAAAACGCGTGTTCTTCCCGGGAAGGCCCTCGAAATCCTCGACGAGGCGTGCGCGGAGGTCGTAATCCGGAACATGCGGTCACGCACGGCCGGCGGCCCCGTGGTCGACGGCAAGGCCGTGGAGAGGACTCTCAGCAGCCGCCTCGGGATTCCGATCGAGAAACTGCACCATCGCGCCGGGAGCAGCCTCCTGCTGCTCGAGGATCGACTCGGCCAGCGCGTCAAGGGACAGGACCGCGCGATCCAGCAGGTGGCCGACGTCATCCGCGTCGCGAAACAGAATCTGTCGGCGAAGCCACAGCGCCCCGACGGCGTGTTCTTCTTCGTAGGACCGAACGGCGTAGGGAAAAACGAGCTCGCGCGCTCACTCGCCCTCGAACTCTTCGGCTCCGAAGAGCATCTGATCCGGCTCGACATGACGCAGTTTACGGAAGACGACGCCGCGATGAAGCTGATCGGGGGCCGCGGTCCCGGGGAAACGAAGGGGATTCTTCCCCGCATTCTCGCCAACCGGCCGAACGCCGTGTTCGTGATCGAAGGGATCGAAAAAGCCAACTCGAAAATCGGGCCTATCCTTCTTCAGATTCTGAATGACGGGCAGGTCGTCGACGGTGAAGGCCGCATGCTGAGTTTTGCGAGCACGACGATGGTCGTCGTCGCGAACAGCGACAATCTGCTCGGCGAAGAAGAGAAGACGGTGGGCTTTACCGAGGCCGCGGAAGCCAACAGGATCGAGAATCAGCGGAAGGCGATCGAAAGCGGCACGCGCAATTTCTTCGGCACCGAGTTTCTGATGTCGTTCGACGAACTCGTGTTCTTCGATCCGCTCACGCCGGATTCGATCTGCGAAATCACCGAACTGCAGGTCGCCCACATCGAGGAACGTCTTTACGAGCGCGGCATCATCCTGACCGTTCCTCATGAAGTCATTCAGTTCGTTGCGGACGAAGGCGGTTCGAAGTCCGGCGGCGCCAGTCATCTCGCGCGCCTCGTCGAGTCGCATATCCTGCAGCCGATTTCGCGCTATCTCCTGAAACATCCGAACGCCAGGAAGGTGCGCGTCGCGCTCAAGAAGAAGCACGTCGTCGTTTCCGGTGTCCGCGACAAGAAGAAGCCTGCGCCTTCGAGCCGGAAGAAGTAGGCGCGGCCCGCTTACCCTCTCCGAACGCGTACGGCCGGGTGGCGCCCCCTCGACGGGAGCCGCCACCGGTCATCCCGCCGGGGAACGTTCCCCGGCCTTTGCTCGTGCATAAG
>JABDJQ010000210.1 GCA_013002425.1 Gemmatimonadota bacterium | reverse complement strand
CCGGGTCGAGCATCTCGTCCGTAACGGCGGGATGGCGCGGCAGGCTGCCCACGTTATAGAAGCGAACGACTTCCTCGAGCGTTTCGAACACGCCGTCGTGCATGTACGGGGGCGTCAGCTCCACGTTTCGAAGCGTAAGCGTCCGGAAGGCGTAACGGTCGCGATCGTCGAGCGTGTGCTCATCGCGGCCCGCGTCGTCGCCAGGGAGCACGTCATTGCCGTCGCCTTCCTGCGGAACGCCCTGCACGATGAAGCGGTAATCGCTGAACATCGGACCGGCATGACAGATCCCCCACTTCGCCTTCCCGAAGAAGAGTTCGAGGCCGTGCAGTTCCGTGGCGTTCAGCGCGTTGTCGTCGCCGGAGACGTACCGGTCGTAGGCCGAGTTTCGGGTCACGAGTTCGCGTTCGTAGCACGCGATCGCGCGGGCGTAGGTCGAAGAGTCGACGATACTCGCGCGATCTCCGCTGTCGACTTCCGCCGCTTCCACTGGAAACGCGATCCGGAAGCGCTCGACGTATTCGGGCACTTCCCGCAGACGCGCGAGCACGGAGTCCACGATCACCGCGCGCTCGGTAGCGCCGCCGAAACCGTCGCCCGCCATCTCCACGCGGGACGTGATCGGCCGCGAGGCCTGTTCTTCGAGTCCGCGAGTGCGGCCGTCGAGGAACTGGAACCCTTCGTGGGTCGGGAGTCCTGACTCGTCGAGATTCATGGCCGCGTTCAGGATCGTGGGCGAGTTCCGCGGCTCGAGCGAGATCGTCGGATTCGTGAGCACGCGGTCGGGCCCGAGCCCTTCGCCGCTCACGCCCGCGCTGAACTGGCGACGATCCGCAAACGCGAAGTTCGGATGATGACACGTTCCGCACGCGACGTTCTTCTCGCCGCTCAGGATCGGGTCGAAGAAGAGAAGCTTGCCGAGCGAGATCCGCTCCTGGCGCGGTTCGTTGTCGGGCGGGTACACGACCGGGGGCAACGGCTGGAGGTTCAGTTTCTCCCGCAGGTCTTCGTTGACGGCGACGGGGTTGCTGTCGTCGTCGTCGCCGCAGCCGGCAAAGACCAGCAGAAGGAGCAGGCAGATGAGGCGCCGGGGCAGGACCGCCTCGGGGAAGAATCGTTTCACGATTCG
This sequence comes from Gemmatimonadota bacterium, assembly GCA_013002425.1. Classification (GTDB taxonomy): domain Bacteria; phylum Orphanbacterota; class Orphanbacteria; order Orphanbacterales; family Orphanbacteraceae; genus JABDJQ01. The sequence goes on along the minus strand of JABDJQ010000210.1, from coordinate 1,166 downwards.
CTCCTTTGTTGTGTGTTGCATGGACGAACCGGAAGATACTACGGTATCCGGGAATTTTGTTGAAGTAAAAAACTGTGGCGGCGGAAACCGCGATCGACGCTCCCGTGAGAGGTTGTGAAGACGCGTGGTCGGATTCTCGAGGGCGCGTCGATTGCGCGCTCTACCCGATCGTGACGCGCTTCCCGCCGTTCGCGAGAGATTCCGCGGCGGCTTCGAGCCCGGCCACGACCCGCAGGCCGGAACGACCGTCGCTGAGCGGGGTCTTTCCGTCTCGCACGCACTCGACGAAATGCGCGCATTCGACGCGCAGCGGTTCGGTCCCCTCGATCTTCGGCGCGTGAATGTCGCCGCCGCGCAGGCGCACCTGGTAATCGCGGATGCCGCCCTCCTCGAACAGCACGCTGTCGTAGCCGCGGTCGTAGATCTTGAGCTTCTGCTCGCTGTCGAGATCGTCGTAGATCGCCATCTGTTTCTCGCCGACGACCGTGACGCGACGCACTTTCGACGGGTCGAGCCAGCTCACGTGCACGTGCGCGATCCGGCCGGACGGGAACTCGAGATAGAGGAAGACCACGTCTTCGATCCCCGGTTTCAGGAACGACTGCCCGAGAGCGCGCACCGCGCTCGGCTCTTCTTCGAGCAGATAGAACACGATCGAGAGGTCGTGCGGCGCGAGGTTCCACATGGCGTTGATGCCGGCTCGAAAGACGCCGAGATTGACCCGCGTGGCGTAGATGTAACGGATGCCGCCGAAGTCTTCGCTTCGCACGATTCGTTTCAGACGGCGTACGGCCGGGTTGTATTCGAACGTATGCCCCGTCATCAGCACGAGCTTCTTTTCATCCGCCAGCGCGATCAGTTCGCGCGACTCGTCGGCTTTCATCGTGAGCGGTTTTTCGACGAGCACGTGCTTGCCCGCTTCGAGCGCCCGCTTCGCCATGGCATGATGTGTTTCGGCAGGCGTCACGATCACGACCGCTTCGATCGAATCGTCCGCGAGAATCGCCGCCCCGTCGCTTTCGCCCCGCACCGAGGGGTAGCGCTTCAGGATCCCGGCGAGGCGGTCAGCGTCTTTGTCCGCGACCGCCACGAGTTCCGCCTCGTCCAGTTCCGCGAAGTTCCGGATCAGGTTCGGACCCCAGTATCCGGCGCCGATTACTCCGATG
>JABDJQ010000171.1 GCA_013002425.1 Gemmatimonadota bacterium | reverse complement strand
CGACAACTCCAATAACAACATGGTCGTCGGCAATGTCATGCAGAGGGTGCGCGTCTGGGGTTCCGCGGGATCCGGCGCAGCGGGAGACGGCAACGTAGTCGGGGGTCCCGATCCGGCCGATCGCAACTTCATCACCGGATACGGTTACGTGAACAGCGAAGGCCTCCCCTCCGGCACCGCGGTGGAACTGGCCGGCGTCAGCAACACGCGGATCGAGAACAACTGGATCGGCCTGTCGGTCGACGGCCTGAGTCAGGGAAATCTGTCCGGCAACATGGGTATCGGCTTCCAGGGCACGAACAACAACACGGTCATTGTCAATAATCGCATTGCGGGTATCCTGGGCCACGGTCAGGGGCCGCACCACGCCGGACAGCTCTTCGGATGGGCCGTCATGATCGGCGGTTCGGGCGCGGGGATCACGATTTCCGGCAACACGATCGGCCTCGACGCGAACGATCAGCCACTGCTCGGCAGCGTCTGGGGCGTCGACGTGGGCACCTGGAATTACGCCACCATCAGTGACATCACGATCGAAGACAACGAGATTGCGGGGCACTACTTCAACGGCATTACGGTGGGACGTGACGTCGCGCAGGTCCGCATCGCGCGCAACGAGTTTCACGCGAACGGCTGGGGGGGAATCGACCTGATCCCGACCGGCTACGGGTACGGCGTGACCCTGAACGACGCTCTCGACGCCGACACGGGCGGGAACGGGCTTCAGAACTTCCCGCTGCTTGCGGACGCGACGAGCAACGGGGCGACCATGACCGTTGGCGGAAGCATGCACGGAATGCCGTCCAGCGACTTCACGCTGGAGTTCTTCGCTTCGCCCGCGTGCGACACGTCCGGCCACGGCGAAGGCGAGCAGTTCCTCGGTACGACGAGCGTCACGACGGACGCGTCAGGCGACGCCGTTTTCGTGACGGTCCTTCCCGCCACGGCGCCCGGAGGCTGGGTGCTCACGGCGACGGCGACGCTCGAACCGCTCGGAGCCACGTCCGAATTCTCCGCATGCGTCGGGATCACCGAAGAGATCAGCACGAACGTCGCGGACGGGGCCGTTCCCGCTCGACTGGAGTTCCTCGGCGGCCATCCGAACCCGTTCAATCCGACGACGGAAATCCGGTATGCGCTGACGGGGCCGGGTCTCGTGACGCTCGACATCTTCAACGTGCAGGGCAGGCGTGTGCGCGGCCTCGTGAAGGAAGAGCAGATTGCCGGCGAGCATCGAATCGTCTGGGATGGCCGCGACGATGCGGGCCGGAATCTGCCGAGCGGTTCCTATTTCGCGCGACTGCGGGCCGGCGAATTGACACGGACGGTCAAGCTGACGCTGATCAGGTAGCGCAGAAGAGGGAACGATTCACGTGATCGCCGGACCGATCGAATACGGAGCCGCCCCGCATTGGCCGGGGCGGCTTTCCCGTACTCCGTCACAATCCCCGTGAAGGAAGTTCCCCGCCCGGCCCGAGTGGAGAACGTCATCGGCAGTTGGTACGCCCGGCAGGATTCGAACCTGCGACCTGCTGATTAGAAGTCAGCTGCTCTATCCAGCTGAGCTACGGGCGCAAAAGCGGAAAGAAAGATCGGGGCGATAGGATTCGAACCTACGACACCCTGCTCCCAAAGCAGGTGCGCTACCGGACTGCGCCACGCCCCGATCAAGAACGGGACCGGCAGCGAAACCGCCGATCTCATATTGGGTTACGAGTCTAGTTACGCGCGGGCGAGCCCGGCAAGGACTTTCTTGGCCCGGTCGAGCGCGAGCGCGCGGTGGCTGATCTCGTTCTTGCGCGCGACCGAGAGTTCCGCGAACGTGGCGCCGGACTCCTCGTGAAAGAAGAGCGGATCGTATCCGAAACCCTCTTTGCCGCGCGGCTCGCGCAGAATCACGCCGTCGACGCGCCCGGAGGCCGTTCCGACGACGCCGTCCGGGTACGCGATCGCGATCACGCACTCGAAGTACGCGCCGCGCTCGCCGTCCGGGACGTCCCGCATGCGATCCTTCAGCTTGTTCACGTTGTCGGCATAGGTCACGTCCTCGCCGGCATAACGCGACGAAAAGACGCCCGGCTCGCCCCCGATCGCGGGCACGAAGAGCCCCGTGTCGTCCGCAAGCGAAAGCTGCCCCGAAAACTGCGCGATCTCGATCGCCTTCTTGACGGCGTTCCCCTCGAGCGTATCGCGATCTTCCACGACTTCGGGCGCGCCCGGAAACTCGTCGAGCGTACGCACGTTATACGGGAGTCCCTCGAGCTTCGCCCTGATCTCCTTCACCTTGTCCCTGTTCCCTGTCGCGAGAAGCAGATCGATCACGACGTCACTCCTTCACTCCCAGGGATTTCTTCTGCGCGGCGATCAGGTCTTCGATTCCCGTCTTGCCGAGCTTCAGCAGTTTCGTGAGCGCGGCGCTCGAGAAGGGATCGCCTTCGGCCGTCCCCTGCACCTCCACGTACTTGCCCTTACCCGTCATGACGATGTTCATGTCGACTTCGGCCGCAAAATCTTCCTCGTAGCAGAGATCGAGCATCGGCTCGCCGTCGACGACACCCACGCTGACAGCCGCCAGCCAGTCGCTGAGCGGCCACTCGCCGAGAACGCCCTGCTTCTTCAGCGTCGTGAGCGCGTCGTGGAGCGCGACGTAGGCGCCCGTGATCGAAGCCGTGCGCGTGCCGCCGTCGGCCTGGATCACGTCGCAGTCGATCGTGAGCGTGCGCGGCCCCACCTTGTCGAGGTCGCAGACGGAGCGCAGCGAACGCCCGATCAGGCGCTGGATCTCCTGCGTCCGCCCCTTGACGCCGCGCGTTTCGCGCTGGATGCGCTGCGACGACGAACGCGGCAGCATCGAGTATTCGGCCGTCAGCCAGCCGCCGCCCGAGTCGCGCCGGAAATGCGGCACGCGATCTTCGACCGTGGCCGTGCAGAGCACTTTCGTATGTCCGGTTTCGACGAGCACGGCGCCTTCCACTTTGCGCAGGTAGTTCCGTTTGAATTTCGTCGGCCGGAGCGCGTCGATCTTGCGGCCGTCGATTCGTTTCGTAAGGGTCTTCATGGTCCTCCCAGAATCGCTTCGAGTTCTTCGAGCGTGATTTGTTCGATTGTCCCGATCGGCCGTCCGAGGAAGAGTTCCGCCTCTTCCTGAAAGCGATGCGGCACGTCGGAGACGATAAACCGGTGTGAGGGGGCGGCTGCGGGCTCCCCTTCGCCCGACTGCCCGGCCGCATCGGCTGGCGGATCGGCCGGCGCCAGGTTCTTGCGGAGAAGCGCGGCCGTTTCGACGGCGTTGTCGATCAGCACCACGTCCGGGCCCACGACCTTCTGAATCGTCTTTTTCAAAACGGGATAATGCGTGCACCCGAGAATGAGCGTGTCGATCTTCTCGTCAAGCAGCGGCGCGACGTATTCGCCCACGACCCGCTCGGTCACGGGATGGTCGGTCCACCCCTCTTC
>JABDJQ010000125.1 GCA_013002425.1 Gemmatimonadota bacterium | reverse complement strand
AAAGAGTCGCCGGAGATCGCTCAAGAAACGTCCTCCGGCGAGCCGACTTCCTGCACCGCTTTCAGAAAGATCTCTTCGGTCATTTTGTGTCCGAGATCGAGCGCGCGCGCCCGCACGTCGTCCGGCGGATACCACCACGCCGCGTCGGCCCGCGTGAAGAGGCCGACGGCGGGCGTTCCCATCGCGACGGCGTGATGAAACAGGGGCGCGTTCGGCCCGACGAACAGATCGACGCGCGAGAGGAACGCGATCGACTCGTGCATCCCCTCCACAGGCGCTCGATACGGCTCGAGCGCTCCGAGCTTCTGCTCGAGCGCTTCGCCTGCGGCTTTCTCGCGCGGCTCCGTCAGCACCATGATGCGCGCGTCGTACGCTTTCACGAGAAGGCGGGCAATGCCCGCGTACTTCTGAAGGTCGGAATCTCTGCCGCCGGCCGGAGGCTCGACTGCAAAGAGGAGCTTGTCCGATTTCGGCTGCCAGAAATGAAGAAGGCGTGTGGCGCGCGTTACGTCCCCCTCCGGAATGCGGAGGCGGACGCGGTCGTCGAGGAAATCGACGAACTCGCCCGTCAGCGAGCCAACGAGCTTCAGGAAGGCATCCGCGAGGTAGAGGTCTTTCTCGGGGGGCGCCATCTGAAAGTTCAGATAGGGGTACCGATCGCCGTTGCCGAAGCCGACGCGAAGCGGCGTTCCCGTTGCCTCGGCGAGGGCGAGAAGCGAAGGTTCGTGTTCCGGGTCGAACAGAAGAAGCAGTTGGGGATCGAGCTTGCTGACTTCCTTCGCGACGCGTTTGATCTCGCCGATCTGCGTCGTGCCGCGCTTGCGATGAAAGACGATCGACTTGTCCGCCATTTTCTCCTTGCGGATCGCATCGATATTGTCCGGGCCGGCTACGAGTACGATGCGGATGTCGGGATGATGAGCGCGCAGCAGTCGCAGGGCGGGAACGACCACCGCGGGCATACGGTCGTCTCCCGGAATGAGCACCGTGACGCGCTTCGGATTTTCGAGCTGCTTCCGAAACGAAATCGCCACGTTCCGGTCACGACGAACGGCGCGTTGATACTTGAGATATAAATCGAGAACGCCCATTCGAGTGGCTCCATCGGGATGACTGCGTTCAGGGCGAGGAAGACTCGTCGATGTACCTGTACTGTTCCTCGAACACTTCCTTGAAGTCGTAGTACTCCCGAAAATCTTCGAGAGAGTCTTCCGGTTGCTTGCTCACCTGCCCCGTCTCGATCAAGGCGTAAACCATTCTGCCGAAATCGAGAGTCTCGGTCGCTCCCCAGTGCGCGAACACCATGCACGCCGTCGGCCCGTAGATTTCCTTCGCGTATTCACGGATCCCGTCCAGCAGCTGTTGCCCCGTAACGTGCCGGGGCGCTTCGAAGCTCTGCTGTGTGAACGTGATCGCCTCGAGCACGAAGATATACG
>JABDJQ010000785.1 GCA_013002425.1 Gemmatimonadota bacterium | reverse complement strand
ATAGCCATCGAACAAGGGGATTTCCTCAAGGCCCCTTGTTCGATGGCTATGGTGCCGAGATTGTTCAAGGCCCGTGCCACTTCGAGATGGCCGCTTCCGAGAGAGCTTTCGCGAATCGCGAGGCTTCGCATGAAGGCGGCCTCCGCGGCGGCGAGATCACCGCGGTCCTTCTGCAGCGCGCCGACATGAGCGAGGCTCTGCGCGACGCGCGCGTCGTCCGGACCGAGCGCATCCTCGCGGAGCGCAAGCGCCTGCACGAGAAGCGGCTCCGCGCTGTCGTAGTGAGCGAGTTTGCGATAGACGTCTCCCATGGTCGTCATGAGTCGCGCGCGGACAAGAGGCTGTTCTCCGAACTCTTCGTCGATCGTCTTCGCACCCTCGTCCAGGACTTCGCGCACCGTGACGTCGCGTCCCTGTTCGCCCGGATCGACGGCCGCCAGCATGTCGGACAGGAAATCCGTGACCGCCTCGGATTCCTGGCGCGCGATTTCCGCGCGCGCGAAAAGCACGCTCATCCAGACGCCGAAGCCGGCGAGAAGCAGTACGACTGTAGCGGCGAACGCGAACGGAAGTTTGTTGCGCGTCACGAGCTTCTTCAGCTGGTAGATCGTGCTCGGCGGACGCGCGAGAATCGGCTGGTTCGCGAGATGGCGCTCGATGTCGTCCGAGAACGCGGCCGCGGACTGGTATCGACTGCCGGGGTCTTTCGCGAGCGCCTTGCGAGTGATCGTTTCGAGTTCGCCGCCTGCGATTTTTGCGGCACGCGACCGATCGGAAGAGCGAGAACCGGAGGTAGCGACCGAGGCGAAGGGAGCGGGCGGCTCTTCCAGGATCGCGGCGAGCGATTCGAGGATCGAACCCTTGTCGGTTTTGTAAGGACGCGCGCCCGTGAGCAGTTCGTACAGAATGACGCCGAGGGAGTACACGTCGGTGCGCAGATCGATATCGTCCGGGTTGCCCCGAGCCTGCTCGGGACTCATGTACGGCAGCGTTCCCTTGATCGCACCGACTTCACTCACGATGCTCGCCGTGTTCGCGTCCGCGTCGGTGATGCGCGCCAGGCCGAAGTCGAGAATCCTGGGGGCGCCGTCTTCATCGATCAGAATGTTCGAGGGTTTCAGATCGCGGTGTATGACGCCGCGCTGGTGCGCGTAGTTGACGGCTTCACAGACCCTGCGAAAAAGAGCGAGGCGTTCGGAGACGGACGGATCGTGTTCCGCCAGGTAATCGCCAAGCGTCTTCCCCCGCACGAGCTCCATGGCAAAGAAATGCTGCCCTTCGTCCGTGCGCCCCGACTCGTAGATCGCGGCGATGCCCGCGTGCTTGAGACGGCCGAGTGTTTCCGCTTCCCGCTGAAACATCCTGACGGAGAGCTCGTCGACGAAGTGACCGCCGCGAACGACCTTGAGCGCGACCCTGCGATGCGGGTGCTGCTGCTCGGCCTCGTAGACGACGCCCATGCCCCCTTCGCCGAGCTTGCCGAGAATCCGGTAGTTTCCGATCGATGCCGTGGCGGTTTCGCCGGCTCGGTTGTTGCCGCGGGCGCCGCCGACTCCGGGCGATTTGTCTGCGTTGTCATACGGCAGTGTTCGATCCGGTTCGTCAGGCGGTCGATCGGGCATTCCCGACCCCGGCGTTCCGCCCGCGCCCGCCTGTGCGCCGTCCGCCCGGATCGTCGCGTCCTCGTCGGGGGAAACGCCCGGGATCGTCCTGTCGTCGTCTTCGGGGGTTCTTCGGTCGGGAGCCATGCATGAATCATAGCATCATCGACAATCGAGGGTGCAGGCGCGCTCCGGGCGCTTACGGGCAGGAGCGCGTACACCGACAGCAAGTGGTCCAGTCCGTTCGAGTAGAGAACCGTGCCTGACGCGAACCTCTCTTTTTTTCGCAGGATCCCGGCCCTCTTTTCGTTCAGTTGAATGAGCCGGCCACTTGCATTCCGTAAGTCCGGCCAATGAGAAGGAGAAATCATGAGCAAGCATCGTAATTCACGGAACGCGCTCTTCGGCGCTCTTGTCACGGGACTGCTGTTCGCCGCCACGGCATCGGCACAGCCCCCGGGCGGCGGTCAGCGGCAGGGCCGCGAAGGGGGGCCGCCGGCCATCCCCGATTCCGCCGGCATCGTGGAGATGGTAGGCGAACTGGCCTCGGAGCTCTCGCTGACCACGGAACAGGAGACGATTCTGACGGTCCTTCACTTCGAGCATTTTGGGGACGCGGAGGCTCTGAGGGTCCAATACCAGGGTGACCGGGAAGGTCATCGCGAAGCAATGCAGACTCTGCGCGAGGACTTCCAGGAGCGAGTCGCCACGGTACTGAGCGACGAGCAGAAGGCCAGGTATGAGGAACTCATGGAAGAACGGGCGTCGCGTCGCGGCCCCCGGGGACGGGGACGCAGATAGCGCTGACCGCGCAGCGGAAAGTGCGAAGGACCGGGTACGACCGGAAGCATCGCGGGAGATAATAGGATGAAGAAGACAATCGTCATGATACTCGTCGTGTGTATCGCCGGCGCCGCCTTCGGCGCGGTTCGGGGCCGTAAGACCCAGGAGACGGTGAATTACCGCATGGTCACCGTCGAGCAGGGCGACCTCGCAGCCGTGGTCTCGTCCACGGGTACGCTCGACGCGGTCACGACTGTGCAGGTCGGCACGCAGGTTTCTGGAATCATCGACGAGATCCTGGCCGACTACAACGATCGTGTCGAGGCGGGTCAGGTCATCGCGAGGATCGACCCGACCCTTCTCGCGAGCGCGGTTGCCGCCGCGGAAGCGCAGCTCGCCAGGAGCCGGGCCGAACTGCGGCAGGCAGGGGCCGAATTCGAGCGCTTCGAGGAACTGCACGAAAAGGAATTCGTTTCCGACAGCGAGTACAACGCGAGTCAGTACGACCTTGACGTGGCGCGCGCCTCGGTGCAGTCCGCCGAAGTCGATCTGGCCCGCGCGCGTCTGAATCTCGAGTACGCCACGATCACTTCCCCGATCGACGGAACGGTAATTTCGCGGTCGATGGAAGTCGGCCAGACGGTACAGGCGAGCTTCTCGGCGCCCGAACTGTTCCTTATCGCGGGCGACCTCACGCATATGCAGATTCTGGCGACCGTGGACGAGAGCGACATCGGTCAGATCTCCGAGGGTCAGACCGCCCGTTTCACGGTGCAGGCATACCCCGACGATGTATTCGAGGGGACGGTCCGCCAGGTGAGACTGCAGTCCTCGACCGAGGAGAATGTGGTGAGCTATACGGCAGTGGTCGACGTGAGTAACTCCGACGGCCGCCTACTGCCCGGCATGACTGCAACCGTCGATTTCGTCGTCGAGACGGCGCCCAATGCTCTGTTTGTGTCGAACGCTTCGCTTCGCTACAAGCCCGACGACGAGATCGTACAGGCCGCGTTCGCGCGGCTGCGCTCGGAACGGGAAACGCAGGCGGAATCTGACAGCAGTTCGCCGGAGCCGGCGGCGGGTCCGGGGCCCGACAACGGCGGGGGAGACGTCGGGGAACGCGGCACTGTCGAAAGCGGCGGCGAACGCGGCGGGAGCAACCGCGGCACGCTCTGGACGGTCGACGAAAGCGGCGAACTCGTGCTGATTCCCGTGCGCACCGGCATCAGCGACGGCTCGAACACCGCCGTCACGGGACGCGGACTCGAGGCGGGCCGGCTCGTGATCGCCGGTGTCTCCCGCAGCGCAACGCCGAACGGTTCGAGCGAGAACGGCTCGAGTACTCCCTTCCAGCAACAGAGCTCGAGCGACCGGAACGGGCCGCCGAGCCCCGGGGGATTCTAGCCATGTCATCGCAGAATACGGTAATCCGTCTGCACGACCTGCGGAAGACGTACGTGATGGGGCGTAACGAAGTTCACGCGCTTCGCGGCATCGACCTGACGATCACGGCCGGAGAGATGGTCGCCATCATGGGCGCCTCCGGTTCGGGGAAGTCGACGCTCATGAACATCATCGGATGTCTCGATCGCCCGACGTCCGGGATCTACGAGCTGGACGGCGAGCGCGTCGACGGTCTGAGCCGCGATCAACTCGCCGACATTCGGAATCGCCACATCGGTTTCGTGTTCCAGGGTTTCAATCTGCTCGCTCGAACGAGCGCGCAGGAGAACGTCGAACTGCCGCTGCTGTACGACCGCCGGAACAGCAAAGTGGATCCGGTCGCGGCGGCGCGGGAGGCGCTGGAGCGTGTCGGACTGGGCGACCGCCGGGATCACTTGACGAACGAACTGTCGGGCGGACAGCAGCAGCGCGTCGCGATCGCGCGCGCTCTCGTCACGTCGCCGTCGCTTCTGCTTGCGGACGAGCCGACGGGCAATCTGGACACGCGGACGAGCGTCGAAGTCATGGCGTTGTTCGAGGAATTGAACGACCGCGGCCTGACGGTGGTCATGGTCACGCACGAGAACGATATCGCCGCGTATGCGCGCCGGGTCATCGAACTGCGCGACGGTTTGATCGTGCGTGACGAGCGTGTCGCGGACCGGCGCATCGCGAACCTCGACATGGCGTCCGCGGGGGCGGCCTGAGGAGGCATCATGAAACCCGGGAAACTCATTCGAGTCGCAGTACGCAGCATCGGCCGCACGAAGATGCGCAGCATGCTGACCATGCTCGGCATCATCATCGGCGTGGGCGCCGTCATCTGCATGGTCGCGATCGGTCAGGGCGCCCGGTCGCGCATCGAGCAGAGCATCCTCGACCTCGGCGTGAACATGGTCGTCATCACGCCCGGCACGAGCAGTTCGGGCGGCGTGAGCCGGGGGGCGGGCAGCCTGAACCGCCTGCAGGTCGACGATGCGGAGAAGCTTTCGGACGAGAGCATGCTGCTCAGCGCGGTTTCGCCCGTGATCATGACCGGCGGGCGCATTCGAGCCGGCGGCGGCAACTGGCAGGCTCCGCTTTACGGGGTCGATGTCACGTACGAGGAGATCCGCGACTGGCCCGTGACCGACGGCCAGTGGTTCGGTCAGTCCGATATTCGTTCGGCTCGCAAGGTCTGCCTGCTCGGAAGCACCGTTGCGAACGAACTGTTCCCTGACCAGGATGCGATCGGCCAGCAGATCATCGTGCGTGATGTTCCGTTCGACGTCATCGGCGTGCTCGAAACGAAAGGCCAGACCGCGAGCGGCGAAGATCAGGACGACTGCGTGATCGCGCCGTACACTACCGTGCAGAAACGGCTCGCGGGCCGGCAGTTCATCGCTCAGATCCTGGGTTCGGCCTGGAGTTCCGACGATGTCCCGGCGGCGATGGAAGAAGCCGCCGCGATCATGCGGGAGAGTCATGGTCTTGCAGACTGGGAAGAGGACGACTTCACCGTTCGCAACCAGTCGGACCTCGCCGACGCCGCGACAGGAACGACCGAAGTGATGACCGTGCTGCTGGCGGCGATCGCGGGCATCTCACTGCTCGTCGGCGGCATCGGCATCATGAACATCATGCTCGTCTCGGTGACCGAACGGACGAGGGAGATCGGCATTCGCATGGCCGTCGGTGCGCGCCCCGGCGACGTGCTCGTGCAGTTTCTCGTCGAGAGCGTCGTACTGTCGATACTCGGCGGCGTGATCGGAGTCGGCGTGGGCTACGGCGGCTCATGGCTCGTCGCATCTCTGACCGGATGGCCGACCGCAATCGAAGCAGGCGCCGTCGGGGTCGCGCTCGGCTTCTCCGCCGCCGTCGGAATCTTCTTCGGTTTCTGGCCCGCGCGCAAGGCGGCGAGTCTCGATCCCATTACCGCGCTGCGCTACGAATAGGGAAGCGGTTGCGTGAGACTCGCTCACCCGCGCGCCCGAAGCGTCAGCCGCCGGCTCCGTGCGCGGGCGGCGCCGCTGCGATTTCGACCGCGCCCTCCGCGCGCAGGTAGAGAACGCACTCTTCGTCCGGTGCGCACGACACGCGATGCACCGATTCGCTCTTCGAAGAAAAACTGCTGCCCGGATCGAGAGTCTCACCCGCGGCTTCATTCGGCCGGCCGCCCGTATCGCCGGGCCCGCCGTGCATGAGCGTGCCCTCGATCACGACCGCGCGGAGTGAAGCGCCGCGGCCATGCAGCGAGCCCGTGAACCCCGCGGGCAACTTGACGAGTCGCCCGCTCAGTCGATCGTCGACCGGATCGCCCCAGAGGTACGCAACCTCGGGTCCGTTATCGGGGGCGCCGGCGCCGGGCCGATCGCTCCCCGGATCATGCGAAGCGGGCAGCCAGACGAGGTTCGACGGGTCGACGTTGACAGGTCGCTCCCCGCTGTCGAACGCCTCTTCGACCGGTTTCACGAGATACGGTCCCTCTTCGATCTCGATGTAGGCGACGTTGTTCGTCCCGCGCGCGGCGGTGATATGCACTTCACCCTTCGGCTGTGTCCAGTACGAACCGGCCGGCATCCACATCGCGGCCGCGTTCGGGTCGTCGTTGTGGATCTGGCCGCTGATTACGATTCCGCGGTACGAGACGTTATGAATGTGGGGGGGCGAAGAGAAGCCGTCGACGAACTTGACGAGAAAGCCCGTTGCCACGGTGCCATTGCGATCGCCCCAGAGCGTTCCGGCCTGCGGGCTCGCGTCGCCGCGGGCGGGATTCAACGGCTCCCAGTCGACTGCGGACACGGGAACGATTTCGATGCCGGAGGCCGCGGTCGTGTTCGG
>JABDJQ010000072.1 GCA_013002425.1 Gemmatimonadota bacterium | reverse complement strand
CTCCCGATGCGTGCGCGAAGTCCCTCCTTCTCGGCCTTACGTATCTGGTTCCGTACTTTCGCCGAAAACGACTTCCAGAGCGCGTCCGGTTCATCGAGCTTGCGCCGCATCACCACTTTGTGTGTTTCGATCGGATGCGGGGCGGAATACGGTTCGAGCGCGCGCACTTCGAGATACCGGCAGTCCCTGTCGCGCGCGAGCTTCGACGCCTTCGCGATCAGGGCGTCCGCAGCTTCGCTCCCGTCCGCAAGCAGGCCGGCGATATCGAGCCATGGAAGGGAAACGAGCGCCCGTCCGCCGACGAGGCCCTCGACGAGAACGAGCGGCAGGATCCCCCGCACGTCGCCCGCGTCGTCGCGCGCCATGAGAAAGTGCGGTTCGTGTCCGAACGCGTCTTCTAGAATCGATTGCCAGCGCGAGTCGTGCCCGAGCGTCGATTCCTCGCGTGAAGCTACGAACCGGTCCCATTCCGTTCTCTGCGCGTCCGTCTCGAGTTCCTCGACCGTCATTCCAGTATCTCCCGGATCGAGTAGTCGCGCGATTCGCGGGAGTGCGTGAAGATGATCATCTCGCCGATCAGGCCGATCGAAATGACCTGCACGCCGAGCACGGTGAGCAGGATCCCGAGCAGGAGCAGAGGACGTCCGGCCACGGCGCCGCCGAGGAACAGGCGTGTAATGAGCATGTAGAAGTCGATCAGAAGGCCGGGCACGAGCAGAAACGCGCCCAGTGCGCCGAAGAACCGGAGCGGCTTCTTCGTGAACCGGATCAGGAAGAACAGGGTCAGTACGTCGAGCAGACGGTTCAGGTAGACGAGAGGCTGGAAGTCCTCGACGCGCTTTCCGATGCTCGGCGCCTTTTCCTGCTCCGGATGATGGGGCGTCTGGACTTGAAACTCGCGCACCTCGTACCCGCGGCCCGTGGCCCACACGGGCAGAAAGCGGATCATGTCGCCGTAGAGCGGAATCTCGGTCGCGAGCTCACGCCGGAAGACGCGGATCCCGCTCGAGAGATCACGGAAGCGGGCGCCCGAAGCGCGCTGCGTCATCCAGTAGAACGTTTTGACCTGCAGACGGTCGAGGAGTCCCTGCATCCGACCGGTACGGTAGCCGATCAGCAGATCGATGCCCTCCTCGATGCCGCCCATGAGCGTCTGGAGATCGTTCTCGGTAACGGGGCGCGTTGCCGGAAGCGTCATCACGTAGTCCCCGCGCGCCATTTTCATCGCGGCGTCAACGGCTACCGATTCTCCGAACAGGCGTCCGAACTGCACGATCTTGAGATGCGGCCTGTCGCTGTCGTTCGGGCGCGCATAGCGGCGCCCCGTCGCCGTGCCGTCGTCGAGAACGAGAATCTCGTAGTCCGCGAAGCTCGGGAGAGCGCGTTCGATCGTCTCGAGAAGTCCGGCGAGCTTGCTCGTCGGGCGGGCGAGGTAGATCAGGATCGACAGCCGGAGGGGATTCTCGGGCAGAACGATCGGATCGCGATCGGGAGAAGTGCTCATGGGCCCGTCTCTTCCAGAACGTGGGTGAGACCGTGCCCGTACCGGAACGTGCCGAGGTTCGTGATCAGTTCCGAGATCCAGCCGAGCGAGAACAGAAAGAAGCCGCCGTAGAAGAGCAGGAACGCGCTTCCCGGCAGCACGATGAAGGTTTCGATATCGGGGGCGCCGGCGTACCACTGCAGCGCCACGATCGTCGTGATGATGCCGAGCGCGAAGAACGGGAACGAGAGATAGCCGAACCAGTAGCGAGGCTTCGTCGAGAAGTGAAGGATCATCATCAGGGTCACGAGGTCGAGAACCACTTTGCCGACTCGTGACAGGCCGTACTTCGAAACGCCCGAGAGCCGGGGATGGTCGAGCACGGCGATCTCCGTGTAGCTCGCACCGGAGAGAGAGGCCAGCGCCGGCAGAAAACGGTGCATTTCCCCGTAAGGGTGAAGGTTCTCGACGACCTGGGAGTCGTACCCTTTGAGCGTGCATCCGTAGTCGTGAACGTGGACTCCCGACAGAAACGAGATCATGCGGTTCGCGACCCAGGAGGGGAATCGCCGGGTCAGCAACTTCTCGTTGCGATCCTTCCGCCAGCCGCTGACGACCTGGTACCCCTGGTCCATCTTGTCGACGATCGCCGGGATGTCGTCCGGATCGTTCTGCAGATCGCCATCCATCGTGATCACGTACTGGCCGCGCGAGTGATCGAAGCCCGATGCGAGCGCCGCGGTCTGCCCGAAGTTCCGGCGCATGCGAATGATGCGAACGCGGGGGTCGCCGGCGTGAATCGTTTCGAGAATCGAGAACGTACGATCGGAGGAACCGTCATCGACGTAGATGATTTCCCACTCGCGGCCGATGCGCTCCAGCGCCGGCGTGATCCGCTCGTAAAGAGGTCGTACATTCCCCTCTTCGTTGTAGACGGGAATGACGACGGAAATGACTGTGCTCAATTCGAATAACCGTAGTACTTGTAGTTATAGTAGTAAGGGAGGACGCCCTTGGAGTTGTTCAACACCACGCCCGTAAGTTTGGCGTTCACGTCCTCCAGCAATTCCCGTCCGCGAATGACGACGTCGCGCGGCGTCTTCCCCGCCATCACGACATAAAGCACCGAAGCCGCGAGAGGCGCGATGACCATCGTGTCGCTCACCGGAAGAAGCGGCGGCGAGTCGAGAAGCACGACATCGAAACGCGCCGTGAGTTTCTTCAGGAGCTGTTCGATCAGTTCCGGTTCGAACAGTGATGCCGGGCTTCGGACCATCGTTCCCGCCGTTACGACAGACAGATTGGGCAGGCCGGTCGGCTTCGAAACGCTTTCGGCATCGCCCGCGCCCTGAATGAGTTCGGTGCAGCCGTTCTTGAGCGGAAGGCCGAACATGTGATGAATGCGCGGGCGATGAAGATCGAGGTCCACGATCGCGACACTCTTGTCGGACTGGTGCGCGAGTGTCACGGCAAGGAACGAGGCTGTGGTCGTCTTCCCTTCGGAGTGCTGCGCGCTCGTGAGGAGAATCGGGCTCATCGGGGTGTCGGCCCGTTTGTACTGCAGACGCGATACGAGCCGCCGGAATTCGACGGCCATGGGCGTCTCCGGATTGAAGTGATCGACGACGCTCGTGAGTTCCTGGTTCATTCCGTGTTCCCGATCAACCCATGAAGGTCAGGTAGTAGCCTACGGCGACGCCCGCGATGATCACGCCGAGAACGGCGAAGACCACGCTGCGGCGAATCCGCCCGGGCGATCCGGGCAGGTAGTTCATCTCGATCTTCGGAATCGTCCCGAGAATCGGGGCCCCGATCAGATCCTCGGCTTCGTTCACGTTCCGAATCGACGTATCGAGGTACTCGCGAAGGATCATCAGAACCCCGCCGAGCGTGAGTCCGAGCAGAACGGCGATCGCGTAATTCTGCGGACGATTCGGAAGGATCGGATTGGACGGCCATCGGGGTGGCTCGAGCACGCGAATCGACTGGATCTGGTCGTCCTGCTCGATCGCTTCCGTGATGCTCGTGGCCGCCTTGTGGCTCATGAAGCTGCGGAGAAGCTCTTCGTTCTGCGACACCTGCTCCTGCAGCACGTCGAGTCGTTCCTGGCGCGCGAGGGAAACCGTGGCGCTCTCGCCGGAAACGCCGACCGACTGGGCCGTAGCCGTTCGCTGGCGGATGCGGAGAGCGTCGAGCGCGATTTCGTCACGCAGGGTCTCCGCCATCAGCTGCTGCGCGTATGTCGAACGGTCGGCCATGACGGTAGAGAGATGCTGCTTGATGTTTCTCAGAATGTCGTCGCGCGTCTCGCCGATCTTGCGGTTCTGGGCGATAACCGTCGGATCGGACCACTGGCGTTCGAGCAGCAGGTAACCGAGCTGCTTTTCGAGTCCCTGGAGTTTGTCTTCGATGAGGGAAACCGTGCGAGGGAGCCCGCCGCGGTACTGGCTCGCGTCGAGCGAGTACGACTGGGCGAGCTCCGAACGGCTGAGCGCGAGCCGATCGTTCATCTGCACGATCTCGAAGCCCGTCTCTTCGGCCAGTCTGGCGGCGGCAGCGGGGTTGATGTCGATCGTGGGCGACTGCTGCTCGAGTTCCGCCTGTGACGCGAGGAATGCACGAAGCTCCCGCTTTGCGGCTTCCGTGCGGCCGAGATAGAGCGCGATCTGTTCGTCCGTGAACTTCGACGTGGCGCGGATTCGCGAGAGTTCTTCCTCGCGAATGATCTCGCCGAGCATGTCGTTGATGTGAGTGTTCAGTTCGTACAGAAGCTGGGGGTCTTCCCCCGTGGTCACGATCTCGTAGAGCCCGCTCCCCGAAATATTGATGCTCGTGAGCCGGCGCATGCGCGAGGCCAGAATCGTGCGCGCCAGATCCTCGACCGACTCGGGATCCCCCGTTTCCGCCTTGCGCCATTCGGCTGCCTGAAGCAGGCGCTCGTCGTAGAGACCCATGCGGTCGCCGATCTTCGCGAGAAGTTCGTCGGACATGATCTTGCGGCGCAGCAGATTCGCCTCCGCGTTCTCGACTTCCCTGTTCCTCCGGCCCGACTCACGCGAGCCGGGGAGCAGCTTCCCTTCGATCTGGTTCGCGAGCGGGTTTCTGCCTTCGTAAAGTACGGTCGACTGCACGCGAAAAACCTCCGGCATCGCGTCGATGACGAAGTGTGCCGCCACGATCGTTACGACGAGCGGGAGCAGAAAGAACCACTTGCGCCGTACGAATATATCGCCGAGCGCGCGCGGGTCGATCGATGTGCGCAGATCTTCCATGAATTGCGGTCTGCCTCTCAGGCCCGGAAGACGTCCGGAGCCCGCCTGCTAGTTGTTGTTGATTCGATCGACCACCAATACCAGCGTGAGCACGGATGAAATCGTCTGGAACGACGGTTGAATGAGCTCCTGAAAGAAGCGCCTCACCGCGCTCGACTTTCTCTCGGTAATCTCGATCGTATCCCCCGGCTTCATGAACGGATTCGCGTGCATCTCGCCCCGATCCATGTAGTCCTGGATGTTGACCTCATGCACGACGCGGCGTTCGCCGTTCCGCCGAATGATCTTCACTTTCGTCTTATCGGCGTCCTGGTCGATTCCTCCGGCGATCAACAGCGCGCCGACGAGATCCTCGTCTTCGTTCACGAGGTACAGCCCGGGGTTTCTGACGCCTCCGTAGACGTAGATCACGTTCGTGGCGAAGGCATCCACCCCGCGAGCCGAGGCCGTCGGAATGTAGATCGTGTCGCCCGGCTGCAGCTTCGGGAGATCCGTCGTGTCACCGCCGAGCAGGAACGCGTTCAGATTGACCTTGATCACGCGCTCCTCCCCGCCCTTGCCACGGAGGATCCGCACTTCGCCGAGATGCGCATTCTGCCCCGGACCGCCCGCGTTCATGATCACGGTCCAGATATCGGGGATCTCCTGGAACGTGTACCGGCCGCGCTGCGCGATCTGCCCGATCACGTAGACTTCCCGGCTGTTGTACTCGAGAACGACAACCTCGACCTGTGAAATATCACGCTTATAGAGCGAGTAGCGTTCCGTGAGCGTCCGCGAAAGCTGGGCCGGCGCATAGCCGCCCGCCTTGATCGGGCCGACGAGCGGCAGCACGATCAGCGAATCGACACCGACTTCCACGGTGCGGTCGAGGCTCGGCTCCTGCCACACGGAAACACGCAGGCGGTCGCCCACGCCGATGGTGTAGGCGCGTACCGGCTGATCCTGGGCGCCTGCCTCGGGCGCGCACCAGGCGGCGATCAGCAGCAGGCATGCGAAAAATCGCTTTCGTAACACGTTCATTCCTCCGGGACTGCGAGACGTACTTCCCCAAGTTAGACAGTCCCAAAGTACACGCGCGCTCTTCGGCGTGTCAAGGAATGATGACGCCGTATGTTGTTGGTATTGCGTCACCTTGCTCTCTCGGCACCCTGCCCGAATCGCTCGATCCGATTTCTCAGCGTGTTGCGGCTGATTCCCAGCAGTTTGCTGGCCCGCACCTGGTTCCCGCCGACCTTTTCGAGCGCGAGCGAGATCAGGGCCCGTTCGAAGTCCTGGACCAGGCGATCGTAGAGCGCGCCTCTGAAGTCGACCGCAAGCGTTCCGAACTGCGATTCCATGATCTTTCGGAACGAATCCGCGAGGCCCTGCCCCGCCGCGCCGTGGGCGCTTTCGGGACCCCTCTCCTTCCGCTCGAGGTAGATCGGGAAGTCCTCGCACGAGAGAATGCCCGACTTGTTCAGCAGCACCGCCGTCTGCACGTTGTTCTCGAGCTCCCTTACGTTCCCGGGCCAGTCATACTGCTGCACCATCTCGACGGCCTCCGAGGAGAGGCCGCGCACGTTCTTCACGAGCTGGTAGTTGTACTTCTGCAGAAAGTAATTTGCGAGAAGCATGACGTCGTCGCCGCGCTCGCGAAGGCCCGGCAGGAAGATCGAAACGACCTTCAGCCGGTAGAAGAGATCCACGCGGAACGTGCCGCTCTTCATGCATTCGACGAGGCTCTTGTTCGTGGCCGCGACCACGCGCGTGTTCACGGTAATCGTTTCGCGTCCGCCGACCCGCTCGAAGGTCTGTTCCTGCAGAACGCGGAGTACCTTGGCCTGGATCGACAGCGACATGTCCCCGATCTCGTCGAGGAAGATCGTTCCGCCGTTCGCCTGCTCGAATTTTCCGATCTTGCGGGCCACCGCACCCGTAAATGCACCCCGTTCGTAGCCGAACAGTTCGCTCTCGAGCAGCGTCTCGGGGATGGCCGCGCAGTTCTCGCTGATGAACGGCTGCTTCTGGCGCGGACCGTTGAAATGGATCGCCCGCGCAACGAGTTCCTTGCCCGTGCCGCTCTCGCCG